>JAYSSN010000249.1:0-9786 GCA_043720555.1 Rhodobacterales bacterium
AACAACCGCATGTGCGCCACCAGTTCGCGGGTAAGCCGCGCATCCTGCAGCAAGCGGGTATAGAACGTCGGCACCCCCATCATGACGCTCGCCCGCGGGATCAGACGCAGCACCGCCTCTACATCGAAACCGGCCAGAAAGATCATCTGCCCGCCAGACAAAAGACTGACATTGGATGCCACGAACAACCCATGCGTATGAAAGACCGGCAACGCGTGCAGCAGCACATCCCGCGCCGTGAACCGCCACGCCTCTATCAGGGTCTGCGCATTGGACAACAGATTACCCTGCGAAAGCATTGCCCCCTTCGACCGCCCCGTGGTCCCCGATGTGTAAAGCAGCGCCGCGAGGTCATCCGCCCCGCGATCCGCCGCTTTGACAGTCGCGGGCATGCCGCGCGCCGCATCTGCCAGCGATCCGCGGCCTTGCGCATCCATCGTCAGCAGCCGGGCACCATGCGCGGCTGCGATGGGTGCCAGCGAATCCACCCGGGCCGGATCGCAGACAATCACGGCAGGCGTCGCGTCAGCGACAAAATACGCAAGCTCGGCAGGCGTGTATGCAGTATTCAGGGGCAGATACACCGCCCCGATTGCCACGCATGCCCCGTAGGTCGCCAGCGCGGCCGGGGACTTTCCCACCTGCACCGCCACCCGGTCACCCGCCTGCACGCCCGCGTTGGCCAGGGCGCGCGCCTGCCGGGCCACCATGCCAAAGAACGCCGCACCCGACAGGGTTTGCCCGTCCGCATCGATCATCAGGGCCGAGTCCCGCCGCGCCAAAGGCGCAAACAGCGCATCAAACAGCAGATTGGCCATCGCGTGGTTTCCTGTATTTTCGACGTTCTGCCACGCCCGATCCGGACCAGCAATCGCGGCGCCATCGATTCCGGATGTGAAACAGTGCGTTTCGCGCCATCGCATGGCTTCTCAGAACGACCGCGACAATGCCTAATTTTCGCCCGATGGAATCAGCAGACTGATTGCAACACGACATCGGAAGGACCACCGCCATGTTCGCCAAACTGCTCGCCCGCTTCGGATTCGGCCCCAGGGACATCATCGACGAACGCTTCGAGAGCCGGATGATGGCGATGGGTCGTCGTAACGCGGCGGCCCTGCCGCGCGCAGGGCGGTCCGTGTTCAGATTTCAACATTGACGCCCGGCAGCTGCAAGGCGACCATCAACTCGCGCACTTCCTGACGGGCCGCGACGTTGGACATGTTCAGCACGTCAACTCCGGTGTCTTTCAGGTCCATGACCGTCAGGCCGCGCGGGAACAGTTCGCGGAAAATCACCCGCTCGGCAAACCCGGGTGCGACACGAAAGCCGATCCTGCGCGACAGATCCTCCAGCGCCTCGCCAACCTTGCGCTTGTTGTGCATCTGCTGCGCCCCGAGGCGGTTGCGCAGCACGATCCAGTCAATCGGCTTCAGCCCGGCCTGCGCGCGCAGTTGCCGCGCATTCCAGACCATTTCGGAATAGATGCTCGGCCCCTTGACCCGACCCGTTTCGACATCCATCCGCGCCAGCAGATCAAAATCAACGAAACTGTCGTTCAGCGGCGTCACAAGCGTATCGGCCAATGAGTGCGCGACCTGGCTTAGCCGCGTGTGCGACCCCGGGCAGTCAATGACGATATAGTCCTTGTCTGCCTCCATCGCGGTGATCGCGGTGGACAGGCGATGGTCATAGACATTCTCGCCGGGCGCGAGCCTGGCCGCGTCGACGTCGGGCAGATCATGATAGTCCGGCGATGGCAGATCCAGACCTTGCCGCGCCAGATAGGCCAGCCGGTTTTCCACATAACGCCCGAAACTCTTCTGCCGCAGATCAAGGTCAAGCGCACCGACCCGGAACCCCATCCGCGCCAACCCGGTCGCGATATGCATGCTGGTTGTGGATTTGCCCGACCCGCCCTTTTCGTTTCCGACAACGATAATATGCGCCAACAGCGACCCCCAAAGCGAAAAAGCGCCGATGTCGGCGTGCTCTCTCTATAGGTTGTGCGCGCCACCTTGGGAAGCAGGCGAAAACCACGTCCGTCATCACAGTGGCGCCGCATCAACACAGCGGAAACGCCGGGCTCGACACGCGGCTGCCGACCAGACGTCGGCCCTCAGGCTGCGTCGTCCTTGCCGGTCGCGGGGGCGTGACATCAGCGCCGCCCGTTGTGCATCAGTACACAAAACGGGCACCGGTTGCCCGGCGCCCGTTTTTTACCTTGCGGGTCGTTGGGATCAGAACCCAAGCCCCGCGTATTTGTTCTTGAACTTCGACACGCGGCCGCCGGTATCCATCAGCTTGGCGCTTCCGCCAGTCCATGCCGGATGCGCCAGCGGGTCGATGTCGAGCGCCATCTGGTCGCCCTCTTTGCCCCAGGTGGTCTTGGTCTGAAACACGGTGCCGTCCGTCATCTTGACGTCGATCGTGTGATAGTCGGGGTGAATGCCGTCTCTCATCGTCCCGCTCCTTATACCGCAGCTTTGGTTTTGTAGGTCGTGTCTTCGGCAATACGTGCCGATTTGCCACGACGGGCGCGCAGATAGTACAGCTTGGCCCGACGCACACGGCCGCGGCGCACCACCTCGATGGAATCGATGTTGGTGGAATACAGCGGGAACACACGCTCCACGCCTTCGCCGAAGGAAATCTTGCGCACGGTGAAGGACGCAGAAATCGTCATCCCGCCCTTGCGACCGATGCAAACGCCCTCATAGGCCTGCACGCGGCTGCGTGTTCCTTCGGTTACTTTGTAACCGACGCGGACCGTGTCACCGGCCCGGAAGTCCGGGATCGTCTTGTTCAGCGAAGCAATCTGCTCCGCTTCGAGTTGCGCGATCAGGTTCATCGCGTATCCTTTCTTTTGCGCACGGTTTGCCCGCACAGATGATGCCGCCTCAGCGCTCTCGGTCTTCATTCGGGTCCCTATTGTGCTTGGCACAATAAGCCCGCCAGAGATCAGGCCTGCGTTCCTTTGTCAGCCTTTCGGCCATGACCCGCCGCCAGATGGCGATGTTCGCGTGATGGCCCGACTGAAGTACTTCGGGTATCGCGCGGCCATTCCAGACGGGGGGCCGAGTGTATTGCGGAAATTCCAGCAGCCCCGCCGAAAAACTTTCGTCTTCCGTCGAGGCATGATTCCCAAGCACGCGGGGTATAAGCCGCACGGTTGCGTCAATCAAGGCTTGTGCAGCGATTTCCCCACCCGTCAGGACGAAATCGCCCAAGGAAATCTCTTCGATCGCATGATGATCCAGCAAACGCTGATCCACGCCTTCAAAACGTCCGCAGAGCAGAGTGATTCCGTCGCATCGCGACAACCGTACTGCGTCGGCCTGGTCAAACGGCTTGCCCCGCGGTGACAGGTAAATCACCGGCCAGCGCGTACGATCCGGCGGCGTGCCGGTCGCTGCCTGGGCCAGCGCCGCATCCAGTACGTCCGCCCGCAGCACCATGCCCGCGCCACCGCCCGCGGGGTTGTCGTCCACGTTGCGATGCTTGCCTTCGCCAAAGGGCCGCAGATCAATTGCCTCCAGCGACCACAGCCCCTGATCCAGGGCCTTGCCGGTCAGGCTCAGGCCCAGCACGCCGGGAAACGCCTCGGGGAACAGGGTGATGATCTTGGCGGCCCAGGCGCCCTTCACGCGGGGCGGGCCGTCCATCAGGTCACGCGGGCGAAGGCTGGCCGAAATGGTCAGGCGGCCATGCGATCTTGGGGGCTGGGCATCATCGCTCATGGCGGGGTTTCTAGCGATGCCGGGCCTGCGGGGAAAGCCGAATTGTCAGGCGGCCTGCACAGCGCGGACATCGCGCAACGTTGACAGCCCGCGCAGGGCTGTCGCCGCGTCGCCGCCAATTCGCTCGGCCCGCTGGTGCAGCAGCGCATCGGGCGGAATGCCGCCTGCAAGATCACGATCCGCGCTGACCGCATCCCCGATCCGCGCCGCGAACAGCGCCAGCAACGCGGCATCATCCGGCAGGTGCTGCAAAGCGCGCGCCGGGCCATCGTCAGCCAGCAGTCCCATCAGCACCGGATCGGTGGTCTGCACGATCAGCGCCATCAGAATGGCCTGCGACGCACCCGTGCCAGCCACACGCGCAAGCAGCGCATCGCGCAGACGGGCCGGATCGACATGCTCTGCCATGGCCTTCAGATGCCGCAGCACTTCGGCTTCGGACGTGCGCCCGGCCATGTCCTGCAAGGGCTGCAACAACCTGTCCGCCAAAACCACAGCGTCATTGATCTGATCGGCGTCGGGCGACGCGGGCGCATACCTTGCCGCATCAATCGCCTCGAATGAATCGCCCTTCCAGGGATCCCACAGCATCCGCGCCAGCGGGACCGACAGGAACGACAGCGCGAGCGGCAGGTACGGGGAATAGACGGGCAACGACCCCGCCGCGCCGCCAATGCCCCGGCCAACGCCAAAGAACACCACAACCATCAGTACCTGCACGGCCACCTGGGCACAAAGGCTGATCCAGAGATCGGATTTCTGAAGATCCCCGACTGCGCGCGGCCACAGGTGCGGGCGCAAGATCATCTGGCCCAGCACGAAGATCGCCACAAACGCAGGCACCATGGCCCAGCCGTACCCGCCCAGCCCCGCCAGCAGCGGCCCGAAATACAACAGCGCCGTAGACCCCTTCAAAAGACGTGCACGCATTTCCATCACATCCCTTCCCCACCTGAACAAGGTCGTAACCCGGCCCTGCCCTCAGTCCAGCCCCTCGGGCACATCCACGACGATGCGGCGTGCCGAAAGATCCACCGTGGGAACGATGGCGCGGGTGAATGGCAAAAGTATGGCATCTCTGACGCCCAGCGGCCGCACTTCCAGCAGATCGCCTGCCCCATGGTTGTGAACGGCGAGCACTGTCCCGATCAGGACGCCGCCAGTATCGCGCACTTCCAGGCCGATCAGATCCGTGTGGTAAAATTCGTCGTCCGGCAAATTCGGCAGCTTTTCCCGGTCGACATAAAGACTTGTCCCCTTCAGCGCGTCGGCTTGTTCCTTGGTCGCAACGCCCGACAGGCGCGCGCCAAGCCCACCCGCCACCGGGCGCGTCAGGCGCACGGTAAAGGACCGGCTGCCATCCTCGGTAAACAGCGGGCCGTATGACGCCATGTCTGCGGGTTCGGCACAGAATGATTTCAGACGCACCTCGCCCTGCACGCCAAAAGACCCCGCAATGGCACCCACACAGATCCGGTCAGTCATTCAGCGGCTCTCCATCCAAAGTGCAGGGGCGCGGCTTTCCCACCCGGCGCGTTCCAGTTCCGGTGTGTCATGGCTGGCTTCCGGCCACCCCACGCACAGATACCCGATGAACGCCCAACCGCCCGGCACGTCAAGATCGGCGCGCAGGCGCACGGGATCAAGGATCGACACCCAGCCCACGCCCAACCCCTCGGCCCGTGCGGCCAGCCAGAACAGCGTGATCGCCCCCACCACCGAATAGGCGCGGGTTTCGGGCATGGTGGCCGCACCAAGACCGGCGCCCTTGGGCGTCGCGTCATCACAGAAGACCGCCAGATGCACAGGCGCTTCGCGCATGCCTGACAGCTTCAGGCTGGCGTAAAGGCGGGCCTTTTCGTCACCGTAGCGACCAAGGGCCACCGCATTCTCAGCCTCGTAATTGGCAATGATCGCCTGTCGCCTTGCCGGGCTATCCACCCGGATCAGCCGCCATGGCTCGGAAAGGCCCACCGACGGGGCGAGTCCAAATGCCGAAAGGCAGCGATCCAGGACCGCTGCCTCAACGGGGTCTGTGCGAAAGCGGCGCACGTCACGCCGCCAGCGCATCAGATCGGCCAGTTCGTCACGGAAGCCTTGGGAAAAGCTGCCGTTCATGGCCTGTCTTACTCTTCCGCCGGGGCGGCCGCACGGGCGGCTCTCTTGGCAGCAAGCTCGGTCATGCGCTTGCCGGGAACGGCGGCTTTGGGGTTGCTGCGGGTGGCTTTCGGGCGCGCGCCGGCAGCCTCAAGGAATCGGGCCACGCGGTCGGTCGGTTGCGCACCCTGCGACAGCCAGTGGTTGATGCGGTCCAGATCCATTTTCACGCGGTTTTCGTCATCCTTGGCCAGCAGCGGGTTATATGTGCCCAGCTTTTCAAGGAAACGGCCATCGCGCGGCATGCGGCTGTCGGTGGCAACGATGGAATAGTACGGGCGCTTCTTGGACCCACCACGGGCAAGACGGATTTTCATGGACATGGGGTATTCTCCTTCGGTTTGGTGTAGGGTGCGTGATGTCATGCACCGCAACGGTTTGTTATTTCTGTAGTTTCTCGTGATGCCTGATGACTTCGGAGATGATGAAGGTCAGGAATTTCTTCGCCAGATCAGGGTCGAGATCGGCCTCGGTGGCAAGTTCGTGGAGCCGCGCCATCTGACGCGCCTCGCGGTCGGGGTCGGAGGGCGGCAGGCCGTGTTCGGCCTTGAGCCTGCCCACGGCCTGGGTCTGCTTGAACCGTTCGGCGAGGGTGTAGACCAGGATCGCGTCCAGCCGGTCGATGGCGTCGCGGTGGTCCTTCAAGAGTTCGGCGGCGTGGGTTGCAGTGTCCATCAATGCCCTCTTTCCGACGTCGTTTTCGCGTCTTCTTTCCGTCTTCCTTGCGTCTCTGCGCGCGCAGAGACGGGGTTTTGCGCAACGGGGCGGTGAAGCCAGACCTGCGAGCCCTCATGTTCGCCCTCGTGCGTTGCGCCGAGGCGCCGGGCGACGCGGGCCGAGGCCGCGTTTTCCGGCGCAATGTAGCTGACCAGTCGGTTGATGCCGAGGGTCGCGGAGGCGTGGCTGCGTACTGCCAGTGCGGCCTCGGTCGCATAGCCGTGGCCTTCGGCCATCGGGCGGAAGAGATAGCCAAGCTCGGGCTCCTGGTCGCCCGGCTCAAAGCCGATGACCACGAAGCCCAGAATGTCGCCCCCAGCCTTGCGTTCAACCGCCCAAGGGCCAAAGCCGCGCAAGAGCCAGGTGCCGCAACTGGCCGCGAATTCGGTGAAGGCGTCGTCGCGGTCGAAGGGGCCGCCAAGATGCGGGCCAGCGGGGCCACAAAGGATCTCGGCCCAGGCGTCAAAATCCTGTAGCCGAGGGGCGCGCAGGCGCAGACGGGCGGTTTCGATCACCGGCAGTTGCGCGGCCAGCGCCGCGGCGAAGCCGGCGGCGGGGCCGGGGATCGGGATTTCGTGGGGGATCATGCGGCCCTCCGGTGGCGGTAGATGCGGACGGGGGGCGGATAGGGGCAGGGAGCCGTGGGGTCGACGACGGCGCCCATCGCCTCGGCCAGTCGGTGCGAGGCGTCATTGCCGGGATGGGTGTAGCTGACGGCGGTGCGGTGCGCGGTGGCCGCGAAGAACCAGTCGCGGGCGGCGATGGCGGCCTCGCGGGCATAACCCTTGCCTTCATGCGCGGCGTCCCAGAGATTCCAGGCCAGTTCGGGTTCGGGGTGGCCTTCAGGGAAGAACGGGCCTGCAAGGCCGATCGGGTGTCCGCTGTCTTTCAGTGTCACCGTGAAGAGCGAAAAGCCATGGCGCGACCACTGCGCGGCAAGATCGGGCCATTCGGACCGCGCCTCGCCCGCAGTCCATGGGCCACCCATCCAGACCGTGCGCGCCGACGTCCAGAAGGCGGTGAAGGCGGCAAGGTCATCCGGCTGCGGCGCGCGCAGGATCAGGCGGGCGGTCTGCAGGGTGGCGATGGCGAAGGGGCGGGTCATGCCAGCCTCCGCAGATCATGGCGGATGACATAATCGCTCAGATCCTCGCTAGGCAGTGTCGGGTCGGGGATGCCGCCAAGCCGCAGGGCCAGCGCGATGGAGCGGAAATTGCCGGGGTCGATGTAGTTCACCAGACGGTCCCAGCCGAAGGTGGCGCGGGCCCAGAGCATGACGGCGCGCGCGGCTTCGGTCGCGATGCCGCGGCCTTCGGCTTCAGGCACCACGAACCAGCCAAGTTCGGGTTCGGGGTAGGAGGCGGGGTGGTAGATCCCGACCTCGCCCACATAGGCCCCGTCCATGTCAACCGAGAACGGGCCGTAGCCGAGAAGCGGCCATTGCCCGACCTCGGAGGCGAAGATGCGCCAGGCTTCGTTTCGGGTGACGGGGCCACCCTCCCAGACGGAGCGTTCGGAGGTGGCGAAGGCGGCGCGCGGCTCGAAATCGGCGAGCACGGGCATGCGCAGGGTCAGGCGGGGGGTGTGAAGCGTGGGGGCGATCATGCTGCCTCCCCGGCGGCGAACACATAGACCACGCCGTCGTCAAACCACACCGGACGTCGGCCCTCGATCAGCTGCCCACCCATGCGCCGGGCAATGGCATGTGACGCGGCATTGTCACGATGCACCGCCGCAACAGCGTTGCGCAGGCCACGCGCCCCAAACGCCCAAGCCCCCATGGCACCGACGGCCTCGGTCGCCAAACCCCGGCCTTCGGCCTCTGCGGTCCACAGCGACCACGTCAGTTCAACCTCACCGCCATCTTCCCATTGCATCGGGCCGAAATGCCCAACCGGCAGGCCAGTCGCGCGATCTTCCGCAATCAGGCGGCCAAAGCCGCGCAGCACCCAATGTCCAAAGAAGGACGCGAATTGCTCTGCCGCCTCGTGCGGCTTTTTCGGACCACCGGTAAAGGCCGTGCGCGCCGACATGCGGTAATCCCGAAAGACCGGCCAGTCCGCGGCTTGCGGCGCGCGTAAGGTCAGTCGCTCTGTTTCCAGAACGGGCAGGCCAATCAGCTGCGGATGCGGCACCGGGGTCATTTCTTCTTCATCAACCCCGACAGGCCTGCAGGCAAGGTTAACCCCTTGGGCAACCCCATGCCGCCCATGTTGGGCATCCCGCCCCGCATGGCCTTGGCCGCCTCTTCCAGCTGGCCTGCGTCCATCTTCGACGGATCGGGCATGCCGCCCTTGCCCATCATCGACTTCATCGCCTGTTTCATCATGCCGCCCTTGCCCATGGACTTCATCATGTCGGCCATCTGCCGGTGTTGTTTCAGCAGTTTGTTCAGGTCTGACACATCCAGACCCGATCCCGCCGCGATCCGCTTCTTGCGGCTGGCGGCCAAAAGGTCGGGGTTCGCGCGTTCCTTCCTGGTCATCGAATTCACCAGCGCGATCTGGCGGCGGATCATGCGGTCGTCAAAGCCCGCCTCGGCGGCGGCTTTCTGCATTTTGCCCATGCCCGGCAGCATGCCCATGACGCCCTGCATCCCGCCCATCTTCAGCATCTGTTCCAGTTGTGCCTTCAGGTCGTTCATGTTGAACAGACCCTTGGCGAAACGTTTGGCCATGCGTTCGGCCTGTTCGGCCTCGAACGTCTCGCGCGCGCGCTCGACCAGCGCCACGATGTCGCCCATCCCCAGGATGCGGCCCGCCACACGTTCCGCCTCGAACGTCTCCAGCGCGTCCATCTTCTCGCCAAGCCCGACAAAGCGGATGGGCTTGCCCGTCACCGCCCGCATCGACAGCGCCGCGCCGCCGCGCCCGTCGCCGTCCATCCGCGTCAGCACAACGCCGGTGATGCCGACCTTGCCGTCAAATTCGGTGGCGACATTGACGGCATCCTGCCCGGTCAGGCCATCGACGACCAGCAGGGTTTCACGCGGGCCTGCGATATCGCGGACGGCTTGGATTTCGGCCATCAACACTTCGTCGATGTGCAGACGGCCTGCGGTATCAAGGAAAAGTACGTCATAGCCGCCCATTGCGGCTTGGGTCTTGGCGCGTTTGGCGATCTGGACGGCGGATTCGCCTTTGACGATGGGGAGTGAGTCTACACCCACTTG
>JAYSSN010000250.1:0-9777 GCA_043720555.1 Rhodobacterales bacterium
CCGGTGAATTCTTCATGTCCTCGCGATCTCGCAGTACGGACAGCCGCAGCATGACTTTACCACCCTTGGATGCCCCGAACCAGCGCCCGGCAAGAACAACGGCATTCCACCCTTGCACCCCCGCCCACCCTCGCTATAACCCGCGAAGTTTTGCGCTATAGGTGGGGGCTGACATGCCGAAGCGGACCGATATCAAGTCGATCATGATCATCGGCGCCGGTCCCATCGTCATCGGGCAAGCCTGCGAGTTTGACTACTCCGGCGCCCAGGCCTGCAAGGCGCTGCGCGAAGAAGGCTATCGGGTCATCCTGGTCAACTCCAACCCCGCGACAATCATGACCGACCCCGGCCTCGCCGATGCCACCTACATCGAGCCGATCACCCCGGAAGTCGTCGCAAAGATCATCGAAAAGGAACGCCCCGACGCGATTCTGCCCACCATGGGCGGGCAGACCGGCCTCAACACCGCGCTGGCGCTGGCCGACATGGGCGTGTTGGACAAGTTCAGGGTTGAACTGATCGGGGCCAAGCGCGAAGCCATCGAAATGGCAGAAGACCGCAAATTGTTCCGCGAAGCGATGGACCGGATCGGTCTGGAAAACCCCAAGGCCACCATCGTCGCCGCCCCGAAACTGCCCTCCGGCAAATACGACATCGCCGCAGGCGTCGCCGAAGCCATCGCCGCCATCGAATACGTCGGCCTTCCCGCCATCATCCGGCCCGCCTACACCCTGGGCGGCACCGGCGGCGGCGTCGCTTACAACCGCGACGATTACGAAGCCATCGTCCGCTCGGGGCTGGAGGCGTCGCCGGTCGCGCAGGTGCTGGTCGACGAATCCCTCCTCGGCTGGAAGGAATTCGAGATGGAGGTGGTCCGCGACACCGCTGACAACGCCATCATCGTCTGCTCCATCGAAAACGTCGATCCGATGGGCGTCCACACCGGCGACAGCATCACCGTCGCCCCGGCGCTGACCCTGACCGACAAGGAATACCAGATCATGCGCAACGGCTCCATCGCCGTCCTGCGCGAGATCGGCGTAGAAACCGGCGGCTCGAACGTGCAATGGGCGATCAACCCCGCCGATGGCCGCATGGTGGTGATCGAGATGAACCCCCGCGTGTCGCGGTCTTCGGCGCTGGCATCCAAGGCAACCGGCTTTCCGATTGCAAAAATCGCCGCCAAACTGGCGGTTGGCTATACGCTTGACGAATTGGACAACGACATCACCAGGGTCACGCCCGCATCGTTCGAACCCGCCATCGACTATGTCGTCACCAAAATCCCCCGCTTCGCGTTCGAGAAGTTTCCGGGCTCCGAGCCCAACCTCACCACGGCAATGAAATCGGTGGGCGAGGTGATGGCGATTGGCCGCACCTTCCATGAATCCATGCAAAAGGCGCTGGCCAGTCTGGAAACCGGCCTGACGGGGTTCGACGAAATCGCCATCCCGGGCGTCGGCGACGCCAAATCCCCAAACTTCGCCCCCGACAAAGCGGCGATCTTCAAGGCCCTGTCCTTGCAAACGCCCGACCGCATCCGCGTCATCGCACAAGCCATGCGCCACGGGCTGACGGATGACGAGATCAACCACGCCACCGCCTTCGACCCGTGGTTCCTCGCCCGCATCCGCGAAATCATCGACGTCGAGACGGACATCCGTGCCACCGGCCTGCCCGTCACCGCCCCCGCGCTGCGCCGCCTGAAAATGCTGGGTTTCACCGACGCCCGCCTCGCAACACTCACTGGCCGCGACGAGGGTCAGATCCGGCGCGCCCGCAGGAACCTCGGCGTACACGCCGTCTTCAAGCGTATCGACACCTGCGCCGCGGAATTCGAGGCGCAGACCCCCTACATGTATTCCACCTATGAAACCCCCGTCATGGGCGACGTCGAATGCGAGGCGCGGCCATCGAACGCCAAAAAGGTCGTCATCCTCGGTGGCGGCCCCAACCGCATCGGTCAGGGGATCGAGTTCGATTATTGCTGCGTCCACGCCTGCTATGCCCTGACGGCGGCGGGCTATGAGACGATCATGGTCAACTGCAACCCCGAAACCGTCTCCACCGACTACGACACCTCTGACCGCCTTTATTTCGAGCCCCTGACCCTCGAACACGTCCTTGAAATCCTGCGGGTCGAACAGGAGAACGGCACCCTCCACGGCGTTATCGTGCAGCTTGGCGGCCAGACCCCCCTGAAACTCGCCCAGAGCTTGGCCAACGAAGGCATCCCCATCCTTGGCACCACCCCCGACGCCATCGATCTTGCCGAGGACCGCGAGCGGTTTCAGCAACTCCTGCACAAACTCGGCCTCAAGCAACCCGTCAACGGTACCGCCCGCTCGCGCGACGAAGCCTTTGCCGTCGCCCAAACCGTCGGCTACCCCCTGGTCATCCGCCCCAGCTTTGTGCTCGGCGGCCGCGCGATGGAGATCATCCGCGACGACGCCCAGTTGGAACGCTACATCCGCACCGCCGTGCAAGTGTCGGACGGCAGCCCCGTCCTGCTCGACAGCTACCTGTCGGGTGCGATCGAGGTTGACGTCGACGCCCTCAGCGACGGCAAAGCCGTGCACGTTGCCGGCATCATGGAACATATCGAAGAGGCGGGCGTGCATTCCGGCGACTCGGCCTGCTGCCTGCCGCCGCATTCCCTGACCGCCGATACCATTGCAGAACTCAAACGCCAGACCGTGCAGATGGCACTGGCGTTGAACGTCGTTGGCCTGATGAACGTGCAATTCGCCATCAAGGGCCCCACTGAAAACCCGGATATCTATGTGCTGGAGGTGAACCCCCGCGCATCCCGCACCGTGCCGTTCGTCGCCAAAGCCACCGATAGCGCCATCGCCGCCATCGCCGCCCGCCTGATGGCGGGTGAGCCGCTGACAAACTTCCCCCTCCGCGCCCCTTATGCGCAGGGCGTCGGGCCCGACACCGTTCTGCCGCTGGCCGACCCCAACACGCTGGCCGACCCGATCACCCCGTGGTTCAGCGTGAAAGAGGCCGTCCTGCCGTTTGCAAGGTTCCCCGGTGTCGACCCGGTGTTGGGCCCGGAAATGCGCAGCACAGGTGAAGTCATGGGCTGGGACCGCACCTTTGCACTGGCGTTCCTGAAGGCGCAAATGGGCGCGGGCACCATCCTGCCCGAAACAGGCCGCGTGTTCCTGTCGATCAAGGACATGGACAAGACCGCTGCGCTCGCCGACGCCGCCCGCGATCTGGTGGCCATGGGGTTCGAGATCGTCGCCACCAAAGGCACGTCGCACTGGCTCGGCCTGCAAGGCGTCCCCGCCACGCTGGTGTCCAAAGTCTATGAAGGCCGCCCCAACATCGTGGACCGGTTGAAAAACGACGACATCGCCCTCGTGATGAACACCACCGAAGGCACCCAGGCCATCAGCGACAGCCGCGATATCCGGAGGGTCGCCCTGATGGACAAGATCCCGTATTTCACAACCGCAGCCGCGAGTATCGCAGCGGTGGCGGCGATGAAAGCGCGGGGCGAGGGATATGGGGTCAGGACGTTGCAGGGGTGAGGCTGGGCTATTCGAAAGCGGTAAAACAACAACTAAAATCACATATATTTTTATCAAATTCCAATTAGGATTTTCAAAGTTGACTCATCTAGCACGGATCATCTAACGGTCAGCTAGAGGTCCAGCTAATTTTGGAGACGCCCTGAAACAAAATATTATTGCGCTTTGAGCTACTACTCTCGTACTTGCCGCTTGTGCAAAGCAACCGGGCGAAATAGCCGCAACATATGTTAGTCCAAACACATTCTCAGGCATGACCTGCAGTCAAATTATAAGTGAAAATAATCGTGTGATTTCTCAAGTAAACACATTGAGTGCCGCTCAAAAAAAGGCGGCTGATTCGGATGCGTTATTGACTGGGGTCGGCGCGATAATCTTCTGGCCGGCACTGCTCGCGCTTCCAGCTGGGGCGGACAACGAAGCTCAGTTGGCATCGCTTAAGGGTAGCTATGATGCGCTTCAAACTGCTGGCACTTCAAAGGGCTGCTTTTGATATTGCAGCCCGTGAAAGGGTGGGTTCAATATTTATTTTTGATAACCGACTCACCTACGGGCTGCCGGGCAAGTCGAAAAATTAGAGAAACAGCACTCGCAGCTTGGCGCTTGCCCCGCGACTCGGCCCCTCGATTTGTCCCGCGACAAATCGGCCCGTGCCCCGGTTTCCAACCCGACTGTCCAGGCTGTACCTCCTTGCCTTGCGGCTTGGCGCCTCCGGGCAATAGGGTCTCCATGCCGAAGGGTGCGCATTCATGGCGCACCCCTTCCACCACGCCAGCCTCCCGTTCAGCAGACGTGGGATATCGCGCGCCGCCTTCCTGTCGCCCACTGCGGGAAAAAAGCGGCCAGGCACTGCCTGACCGCTTCAAAATCTTGACGTCCGGCGCAGGTTTGCGTCGCGACGCCAGCGGTCAGTCCTGCCCGCTTTGCTGTGCGCCATACCCGCCCGGACCGGACTCATAGGGCGTGCCGTCAAGGTGAAAGTCTGCGGCCGGGGTATTGTACTTCTCTTCCCCGTTCTTGCCGGTCGCGAACACCGCGACATGGCCGGGGTGCAGGGTGCCCTGCTCTTCGGCCCGATAGGCCACGTCGCCCGACATCTGCGCCCCCTTGATATAGGGTTTGTCGGCAAGATGGCCTGCAACGGCGCTTGACGCCGACAGAGCGAGTAGAACAGCGGTCGCAGTAAGTTTCTGACGCATTTTTAAGCCTCCATTGGTTTGCAGTAGTCAAGATACGAAGACTCCGGAGCCGAAGTTTCGTTTTCCACAAAAATTTCTTTTGACCTCCCCAAAATGGCCGTATTCAGCCTGCTGCAGGATGCGTCGTCATGGTGCACCGACCCCGGCCAAGGCGCTATGATCCCTGCCTGGCACTCCGGTACGCCCCCCCCCGGCCGAACATATGGCCCCTTTTCATGCAATTCAGCTGTGGCGACGCCCCCCCCATTGCACCCCCCATCCCCCCCTGCTACCGCTTCCCCATGCTGTCCTACCAACACGCCTATCACGCCGGGAACCTGGCCGATGTACACAAGCACAGCCTGCTGGCGTGGGTTCTCAACTACCTGACACAAAAGGACAAACCCCTGTCCTACATCGAAACGCACGCCGGGCGCGGTCTCTATGACCTGTCCGCCGAGGAATCGCTGAAAACGGCCGAGGCTGCGGGCGGCATTACCCTTGCCGAACAGTGGTTTGCCCCGGAACACCCCTACCGCCAGCGCCTGTCCGAGGTGCGCGCCATGCATGGCCCGAACGCCTATCCCGGCAGCCCCCTGATCGCCGCCCTGTCGCTGCGCGACACCGACACCCTCCACCTGAGCGAACTCCACCCCACCGAGGTTCAGCACCTGCGCCATAACGCCCAACCCTGGGGCGCGCATGTCTATGCGGCCGAGGGCTTTTCCCAGGCCATCGCGCTTTGCCCGCCCACCCCGCGTCGGGGCTGCATGCTGATCGACCCGTCGTATGAGATGAAGACCGACTACGACACTATCCCCAAATCCATCGCCCATCTGCACCGCAAATGGAACGTCGGGATCATCATGTTGTGGTACCCGATCCTGCCGGGTTTGCCGCACGCCCACATGCTGACGCGTCTGCAGGCCGATCACCCCACCGCGCTGCGGCATGAAGTGCGCTTCCCGCCTGCCCGTGACGGGCATCGGATGACGGGATCAGGCATGTTCGTCATCAACGCGCCTTACGGTCTTGATACGGAAACGAAATTCCTGACAGACCGCTGCCGCACCCTTGCGTGAAGTGCCGTTGGCAAGCTGTTGCCGCCGCCGTATGTTGGCGCGATGTTCGATTCCCTCCTTCGCAGCCTCACCCGTTCGCAACCCGGTCGCCTGCCGGACCCCGACGCGCGGCTGGCGCTTGCGGCTTTGCTGGTCCGCATCGCCCATGCCGATGGTGACTATGCCGACACCGAGACCGCCCGTATCGACCGCGCCCTTGCCGCCCATTTCGCAATGTCGCCGTTTGCCGCCACCGCCTTGCGGACCGAAGGCGAAGCGCTGGAAAGGATCGCCCCCGATACCGTCCGCTTCACCCGCGCACTGAAATCTGCCGTGGCACTGGACGACCGGATGGGCCTGATGCAGGCGATGTGGTCGGTGGCTTTGGCCGATGGTCTGCGCGATGCAGAGGAAGACCGCCTGCTGCGGCTCGTCTCCGGCCTTCTCGGGCTGACGGACGTCGAAAGCGCCCTTGCCCGACGCAAGGCCACCGGATGATTGCCAGCCTGCCGATGTACGATCTGCCCCCGGTCCAGGCAGCGAATGACCGCCTTTGGGCGCTGATCCGCGATGAACTGCGCCGCGCAGGACTGGCGGCACCCGATACACTGACACGGGGGCTGGATGACATGTTTTCCCACTGGTTGTCGCCCGAACTGCTGCTCAGCCAGACCTGTGGCATGCCGTATCGCACCCGGTTGCATGGCAAAGTCACGCTGATCGGAACGCCCGATTACGGCGTCACGGGCTGCGGGGCGGGCTATTACCGGTCGGTCTTTCTGGCCCACACCGACGATGCCCGCGCAAGCATCGAGGCGTTCGATGGTGCTGACATGGCTTATAACGAACCCATCTCGCAATCGGGCTGGGCCGCACCCCTGACCCATGCTGCGCGCCTTGGCATTACCTTGCGCCCGACCCTGCACACGCATGGGCATGTCCGCTCGATGATCGCGGTGGCCGACGGGGGTGCCACGCTTGCGTCATTGGACGCCGTGACGTGGGACCTGCTGCGCGATTATCACCCCAGCGCCGCGCAGATCAAGGTGGTGGGCATGACCGACCCCACGCCGGGCCTGCCCTTCATCGCGGCTGGCGGCATGGACGCGGCGGTGCTGTTTCGCGCAATCAGCACGGCCATTGCGGCCCTGTCAGCGGCAGACCGCTCGGCCACCCGGATGCGCGGCATCGTCGCTATATCGCCCCAGGCTTATCTTGCCGTGCCCACACCGCCGGCAGCATAGACAAATTGCGCAAGCATTCCGCGCAAATCGCGCCCCGTGCCGCAAGGTTGTATCACATTGAGCGTTGCATTGGTGCAAAACCTCATGCCTATTCGGTCGCAACAGGGAATATGACAAGCGAGACGCCGTGACCGCCGCGCCAGACGACACCCCGGTCATCCAGATCCGGAACCTGCATAAATCCTACGGCTCTTTAGAGGTTCTGAAGGGCGTGGATCTGACTGCCCCCAAAGGCCACGTCATCAGCCTGATCGGATCGTCCGGGTCGGGTAAATCAACGTTGCTGCGCTGCTGCAACCTGCTGGAAGACAGCCAGGATGGCGAGATTCTGTTCGAGGGCGAGGCGGTGCACTGGAAAGGCACTGGCCAGCGCCGCCACCCGGCCGATCGCGCACAGGTCACGCGGATGCGCACCAACCTGTCGATGGTGTTTCAGCAGTTCAACCTGTGGTCCCACATGACCATCCTGCAAAACGTCATGGAAGCCCCCGTGACGGTGATGAGGCGCGACCCGAAAGAGGTCGAGGAAAAGGCCCGTGGCTATCTCGCCAAGGTCGGGATCGAGGAAAAATGCGACGCATGGCCGGCGCAATTGTCGGGTGGCCAGCAGCAGCGTGCCGCGATCGCGCGCGCATTATGCATGGAACCACGCGCATTGCTGTTTGACGAACCGACAAGTGCGCTGGACCCCGAGTTGGAACAAGAGGTCGTTCGCGTTATCAAGGCATTGGCCGACGAAGGCCGCACGATGATTCTTGTCACCCATGACATGAAGCTGGCCGCGGATGTGTCCGATCACGTCATCTTCCTGCATCTGGGCAAGATCGAGGAGCAGGGCCCGCCCGACGCCGTGTTCGGCGCGCCCAGAACAGACCGCCTGCGCGGCTTTCTGTCCGCGACGGGGGCGTGATGTCCTGCATCGGCAGCTTCGCGGCAGCGCCTGCGGCCAAATTCGCCGTGATATTCGGCGCTTTTGGCAGCAGGAAGGTCGCTGACCAATTTGCATCCGAGGGGTTTGAGTACCTATATCAAGTATCGTCCGGGCAGGCCGGCCCCGCCATCGCCGTGTGCAAAGGCAATACCGCCCTGCGCGACATGCTTGCCACGGTCCTTGGCACCATGCTTGCCGATGGCACACCCAACACAATCAGCGCGCGGTGGTTCTGACCGACCGCGCCATGATCCAACCGAAGACCTTCATATCCAAAGGAAAGATGACAATGAAGAAACTGATCCTGACGACCGCCTTGCTGGCGCTGACTGCCGGCACGGCCTTTGCCCTCGAAGTCGTGCGTCTGGGCACCGAGGGGGCCTATCCCCCCTACAACTTCATCAACGATGCCGGTGAAGTTGACGGGTTCGAGCGCGAACTCGGCGATGAGCTGTGCAAGCGGGCCGAACTGACCTGCGAATGGGTGACCAACGCCTGGGATTCGATCATTCCGAACCTGCAGTCGGGCAACTACGATGTCATCATCGCTGGCATGTCGATCACCGATGAACGCGATGAAGTCATTGATTTCTCGCAGAACTACATCCCGCCTGCGTCGTCGGCCTACATGGCCCTGACGGCCGACGCGAATACCGGTGGCGTGATCGCGGCGCAAACCGGCACCATTCAGGCCGGCTATGTTGCCGAAAGCGGCGCGACCTTGCTCGAATTCGCCACGCCCGAAGAAACCGTGGCCGCCGTGCGCAACGGCGAGGCTGATGCCGTATTCGCCGACAAGGACTACCTGGTGCCGATCGCGGCTGAATCGGGCGGCGAGATGGTGCTGCTGGCCAACGAAGTTGCCCTTGGCGGCGGCGTCGGTCTGGGCATCCGCGAATCCGACACCGAACTGAACGTCAAATTCGACACGGCCATCGCCGCGATGAAAGCAGACGGCACGCTGAACACCATGATTACCAAATGGTTCGGCCCCGAAGCCCTGACGTTCTGATCTGATTGGTCGCGGCCCTCGGGACAATTCGGGGGCCGCACATCCCATGTTCGCATCCTGCGCCGATCCGTCCACCCTGTCCGGCCTCAACTGGACGCTGTGTTACCTGACCACAGGCAAGCACATTGATTTCTATTGGTCTTTTGTGACCGTGCTGATCCTGCTGGCGGTGACCGCCCCTGCCGCGATGGCCTTTGGCTTTGGCGGGGCGATGGCCGCGCGCTCGCAGGTCGCCCCGATCCGCTGGTTCGGCAAGGCCTATACCGCCATGGTGCGCGGTGTGCCCGACATCGTGTTTTTTCTGTTTTTCGTCATCGCACTCGATCAGGCGATCGAATGGATGAACCACCAGTACCAATGCCCGGAATGGACCGACCCCATCTGGCAGGGTCTCGAGTTCCGCGTCTGCCCCGCAGCAAAGGTGCCGTTGGGCAATGCCCCGCAGGTCTGGCATCAGGTCTACGGTTTCCTGCTGGCCGTGTTCACCTTTGCCCTCGTGTTCGGGGCCTTTGCCGCCAATGTCCTTTACGGCGCGATGAATGCCGTACCCCGCGCACAACTGGAAACCGCCGAGGCCTATGGCATGTCGCACCGGCAGGTCTTTCGCCGCGTGCTGGTGCCGCAGATGTGGACCTATGCGCTGCCCGGCCTGTCAAACCTGTGGATGATCCTGATCAAGGCGACACCGCTGCTGTTCCTGCTCGGAGTGCAGGATATCGTCTATTGGGCGCGCGAACTGGGCGGGGCCAAGACGCAGGCCTATGCCTATCCGCACCCGGACTGGCGGCTTTACTACCTGCTTGGGTTGA
>JAYSSN010000251.1:0-3723 GCA_043720555.1 Rhodobacterales bacterium
GCGCCGCGCGCCGCCACCTGCGGCGAATGGGTGACGACCAGCACCTGCGCCGTGTCCGACAGCACCTGCAACCGCCGCCCGACCGCATCCGCCGTCGCCCCGCCCACGCCGCGGTCGATTTCATCGAAAATCAGTGTCAGGCCGGGAGTATCGCCCGTCAGGCACACCTTCAGCGCCAGCAGAAACCTTGACAGCTCGCCGCCCGAAGCGATCTTGTTCAGCGCCCCCGATGGCGCACCGGGGTTGGTGGCGACCGTGAAGGTCACCGCATCCACGCCGTCCGGCCCCGCGTCGCCGGGGGCGACATCCGTCGCAAAGACCGCGCGTTCCATCTTCAGCGGCGCCAATTCCGCTGCCATCGCCGTATCCAGCCGCCCCGCCGCCACCCGCCGTGCGGCAGTCACGCGCGCCGCCTCACCCACATAAGCCGCCCCGGCGTCCGCTACGGCCCGCGTCAGCGCCGTCATCCCCGCCACACCGCGATCCAGCGCCGCCAGCCGGGCGCGCAACGCCTCCGCAAAGCCGCCCAGATCATCCGCCAGCACCCCGTGCTTGCGCGCCAGCGCGCGGATGGCAAACAGCCGTTCTTCCACCGTTTCCAGATCCACCGGGTTGAAGTCGAGCGCGCGCAGCGTGTCCTCCACCCCCTGCTGTGCCTCACCCAGTTCGATCAGCGCGCGGTTCAGCGCGGCCAAAACCCCCTCCAGCCGCCCTTCGGCGCGGTCTGCCGCCCCCTCCAGCCAGCGCACCGCATCGCGCATCGCGCCTTCGGCCCCGTCATCGGCAAGTGCTGCATGGGCGCGGGCAATGTCGGTGCGAATACGCTCGGCCCCCTGCATCAGGCGGCGGCGGGCGTCGAGTGTCGCCTCTTCGCCCGGTTCGGGTGCCAGCTTGTCCAGTTCTGCGACGGCGTGGCGCAGATAGTCTTCTTCGGCCCGCGCAGCCGCCAGCACCGTCTCGGCCTGCACCAAAGCCTCGCGCGCCTGCGCCTGTGCGCGCCACGCGCCGCGCAACGGGCCAAGGTCCATCCCGGCGAAGGTATCCAGCAGATTTCTGTGGCCACGCGGGTTCAGCAGGCCCCGATCATCATGCTGGCCATGCAGTTCGACCAGCGTGTCCGACAGATCACGCAGCACCTCGCCCGACACACGGCGGTCATTGACCCACGCCGTCTTGCGCCCATCGGCCGCATTTACCCGCCGCAGGATCAGCTCATCTTCGGCGGCAATCCCCGCTTCGGCCAAAACGCCGCGCGCTGCATGGCCCGCAGGCAGATCAAAAACCGCCGTCACCTCGCCCTGATCGGCCCCGGCACGCACCAGCTCTGCCCGCCCGCGCCAGCCCAGCACGAATCCCAGCGCATCCAGCAGAATGGATTTCCCCGCGCCTGTTTCGCCGGTCAACACGTTCAGACCAGGCTGAAACGCAAGGTCCAGCCGGTCGATGATCAACACATCGCGGATTTCAAGCGCGCGCAGCATTCCCGGCACCTGTCGCGGTCAGGCTCAAAGCCACTCGCCCCGAATGACCTGCCGGTACACCTTGGACAGCCAGCTGTTGCCCTTGGCCTCAAGGCTGAGACCCTGACCGGTCAGCAATCGGTAGCTGTCATCATAGAACGGGCTGGACTGATAATTGTAGCCCAGGATGGCGCCCGCCGTCTGCGCCTCGTCCGTCAGACCCAGCGCGAGATAGCCCTCGACCAGGCGGTGAAGTGCTTCGGCGGTGTGGGTCGTGGTCTGGAAATCCTGCACCACGGTGCGGAAACGATTGATCGCCGCCGTGTAGTTGCCACGCTTCAGGTAGTAGCGCCCGATTTCCATTTCCTTGCCGGCCAGATGATCGAACGCGAGGTCGAATTTCAGCATCGCGGAATCGGCGTATTCGCTTTCGGGGTATTTTTCGATCACATCGCGCAGCGCTTGCAGCGCCTGGAACGTCAGGCCCTGATCGCGCCCGACTTCATCGATCTGGTCGTAATAGGACAGTGCCATCAGATACTGCGCATAGGCGGCATCTTCATCACCCGGATAGAAATCAAGATAACGCTGTGCCGCTGCACGGGCCTGTTCATATTCCTTGTCCTGATGCAGGGCGAAGGCTTGCATGATCAGTGCGCGTTTGGCGAATTCGGTATAGGGGTAAAGGCGTTCTACCTCTTGGAAATAGCGGATCGCCTGATTTTCGCGCCCGCCGGTTTCCAGCTCCAGCTCACCGCGCTTGAAGATTTCTTCGGCGGTGAAAGAATCGAGCGGGGCTTCTTTCTGTGCAGATCCGCATCCTGCAACCGAAAGCAGAAGCGCCACCATCATAGCCTGCGCACCTGAGCGTCCGACTGCCATTTGTCGCCTAACCCTTTGCCCTGCCTGACCCGCGCGTAGCCGCGCTGTCTGCGTTTGACCACTCACTAGCACAGAAAAATCCGGGGCGCAAAACGCCTTTCTGCAGAAAGGCAAACTCAGTGCTGAGCAGGAATGTCACTGCGGATCACGCCAACGCCGGGCAGCTTGGTGCCCATGGTCGGGCCGCAAGCCACCAGACGGAACGCCTGGGGGTCGGCAAACAGCGCCCGCAGCAGTTTATTGGTCAGCGCGTGGCCTGCCCGGTGGCCCACATACCGGCCGAGCAGCGGCCCGCCCGCAAGGGCCAGGTCGCCAAGCGCATCCAGCATCTTGTGGCGTACCGGTTCATCGGCATATCGCAGCCCGCCCGGCGTGATGATCCGGTCGCCATCAACGACCACGGCATTTTCCAGCGTACCGCCAAGGGCAAGACCCTTTTCATGCATTGCATCCACGTCAGACTGACGGCAAAAGGTGCGGCTGTCACAAAGTTCACGCACGAACGCACCATTGGCGAGGCTGAGGTGCTTTTCCTGGCGCCCGATGGCGGCATCTTCAAAATCGATGTGGAAGTCGATTTCCAGCATTTCTGCGGGTTCCAGACGTGCGACGGCATCACCGTCACGCACTTCAACCGTCTTCAGCACGCGCACTGCCCGCACCTGCGCGGATTGCGCGATCACGCCTTTGGCAAGGAAACCCTGCACGAACGGCACCGAAGAGCCGTCAAGGATCGGCACTTCCGCGCCGTCAATCTCGACCAGCGCGTTGTGGATGCCACAGCCTGCAAGCGCCGCCATGACATGTTCGATGGTCGAGACGCTGATGCCGTCGTCATTCTCGATAACGGTACAAAGCCGCGACGGCGTCACCTGATCCCAGCGGGCGGCAATCATCGCGTCTGCGTCCGTCACATCACTGCGCTTGAACCAGATGCCGTAGTCAGCCGACGCCGGGCGTACAGTCATGCGGACAGCCTGGCCTGAATGCAGACCCTTGCCGTGGAATGTGACCGCCGATTTCAACGTGCTTTGCACGAACTGCCTCTTTTGACGCCGCGGACAATTTTCCCGCCTTTGTTGTGGACGTTAACTAGGCGGCGGGGAGGCATATCACAACTCACTCTTTATGACGGTATGTAACAGCGACTGTCACAAATACAACCATATGATTTCTCATGAAAAAACCCGCCAAAGCGGGCCTTTTCGAGCGATGTGGAAAGACCCGTTTCAGTTCGCCTGACGGCGCAGGAATGCCGGAATCTCGATCCGGTCCTGATCATGACTCATCTCGGGGTCATCATCAAAGCTGCTCATGGGGGGCTGCTGGCGCGGCGCGGGTGTGCGTTCGGCCTGCGACTCGAGGTGCCCTGCCATCCGGT
>JAYSSN010000252.1:0-9761 GCA_043720555.1 Rhodobacterales bacterium
TTGCCCGAGGCGGTGGCGGTGATTGATCTGGCAGAGGCCGGGCTTCAGGGTGCCGGGTTTCAGGGCGACCGGGCGCTGGCCACGCAACTGGTGCCGATCCTTGCAGCACAGGGGCGGGGCCTGCTGACATGGGACCGCGGGCTGAATGCGGCGGATCAGGTGGCGCGGCGTGAGGCGTTGCCGACCGCTATGGTGTTCCGTGCGCTGGATGCCGAAGGTGAAGATGCCCCGCTGATCCGCCGGTATCTGGACCGCGCGGCGTTCAAGGCCGCACAGGAAGGCGCGGTCACCGTGGTGGGCCACACGCGGCCTG
This sequence comes from Rhodobacterales bacterium, assembly GCA_043720555.1. Classification (GTDB taxonomy): domain Bacteria; phylum Pseudomonadota; class Alphaproteobacteria; order Rhodobacterales; family Rhodobacteraceae; genus JAAFHS01. Next base: position 314 of record JAYSSN010000252.1, read on the forward strand.
ACACCATCGCGGCAGTGCTGGAATGGGCCGTCGAAGGCCGGGCCGCATCGGTGGCGCTGGCCCCGGTATCAGCGGTGCTGGCGGGGCCGTAGCCGAAAAATTTTCGTCCGAAAATTTTTGGGCTCACCCGGATGTTAACTGTTACTGCGCCGCGCGAACAGACCTGCATCCTCGGCCGCACTGCGCAGGGCCTTTGACTTGTTCACCGTTTCTTCAAATTCCGCCTGCGGGTCGCTGTCATAGACGACGCCACCGCCTGCCTGCGTATAAAGCATGCCGTCCTTCAGGACGGCAGTGCGCAGCGCGATGCAAAAGTCCATCTCGCCATTGGCCGCGAAATAGCCCACGCCACCGCCATAAACGCCCCGCTTTTCGGGTTCCAGCTCGTCAATGATCTGCATGGCGCGCACCTTCGGTGCCCCCGATACCGTGCCCGCAGGCAGACCGGCCAGCAGCGCGGACAGTGCGTCCTCGCCGTCGGCGATCTGTCCCACGACGTTCGACACGATATGCATCACGTGCGAATAGCGTTCGATGATGAACTGCTCGGTCGGGCGCACCGTTCCTACCTTTGCCACGCGCCCCACATCGTTGCGACCAAGGTCCAGCAGCATCAGATGTTCCGCCCGTTCCTTCTGATCGGCCAGCAGGTCCACTTCCAGCGCGCGGTCCTCTTCCGGGGTGGCGCCGCGTTTGCGGGTGCCGGCAATCGGGCGCACCGTCACCTCGCCGTCACGCAGTCGCACAAGAATTTCGGGCGAGGCCCCGACCACTTGAAAGCCGCCGAAGTTGAAGAAGAACATGAACGGTGACGGGTTGGTGCGGCGCAAGCTGCGATAGAACGCGAACGGCGGCAGTTCAAACCGCTGTGTCCAGCGCTGACTGGGCACCACCTGAAAGATGTCGCCCGCGCGGATGTAGTCCTTGGCCCGTTCCACCGCCGCCTTGTAGCCCGCGTGGGTAAAGTTCGATGTCGCCGCGCCCACCGGGGCTGCCTCGCCCAGATCGCGCGGCACCGGCGGCGCACGGTCCAGATCGCGCAGCGCGTCCATTACCCGTTCCGCCGCCTGCGCATAGGCCGCCCGCGCTGACAGGCCCGACGTGACCCAGGCTGGCGAGACGATGATGACCTCGCCCTTCACCCCGTCCAGAACTGCCACCACCGACGGCCGCATCAGCACGGCATCGGGCAGCCCAAGCGGGTCGGGGTTCACATCCGGCAGATGTTCCACCAACCGGATCATGTCATAGCCCAGATAGCCGAACAGCCCGACCGCCGCCGCTGGCAGATCATCGGGCATGTCCACGGCACTTTCGCCAATCAATGCCCGCAGCGTCGCCAGCGGCGCGCCATCCAGCGGCTGAAACGCCCCACCGTCAAAGCGCGCCTCGCGGTTGATCTCGGATCGGGTGCCCCTGCAACGCCAGATCAGATCGGGCTTCAGCCCCACGATCGAATACCGCCCGCGAACCTCGCCCCCGGTCACGGATTCGAGCATGAACGTGTCCGTCCGGGCCTCGCCAAGCTTGAGCATCAGGGATACGGGCGTATCCAGATCGGCGGCAAGACGGGTATAGACAAGCTGGTTCCGGCCCGCCGCCCAGCCCGCCTCGAACACATCGAATGCCGGAACCAGAGCCATCAGTTGAACTGCGCCTGCACCGCGGCGATGGCCTGCTGATCCAGTTTGACACCCGCCGCCGCCGACAGCGCGTTGGTGAAGGCGGTAAAGGCATCCTGCGCAATCGCCTGTTCGGCCTGGGCGGACAGCGCCTCGCGCAGGGCCGTCGCCTCGTCACCGTCGGCCGCAGCCGGGATGATCTGGTCCAGTTGCAGAACGCCGACAAAGCCCGGTTCTTCGATCACCCGCAGGCTGGCCGCATCCATCTGAAACGCAGCCGCAATCACCGCGGGTGGTGTGCCCTCGATGAACCCTTCGCGGGCGATGCCCGATGTGACCTCGATAATCCCGAAGCTGCCGAGCGCGGCGCCGCCCTCGACGGCCGATTTCACCTCGACCGCGCGCGCCGAAAGGGCCTTTTGCAGCGCATCAGCGCGCCAGGCGGTTTCCACGTCGGCCCGCGCATCGGCAAATGGGATCGGCGCGGGTGGCACCATTTCATCCAGTTGCAGCGCCACGATACCGCCATCCTCCAGCGAGATCGCCTCGGGAAAGCTGTCGGCCGTCACCGCATCCGCAGCGGCGCGAAACGCCTCGTAACCCGCCACCGGGTCATCATGCTGCCCGCCGGTGACATAATCCAGCGTGCCAAGCATCATGCCCTGTTCGGTCTGCGTTTCCGCAAGCGTGGCCCCGCCGGCCAGCGCATCGTTGATCGCCTCGGCCCGCGTTGCAATTTCGCGCCGTGCTGCATCCATCTGTGCTTCGCCCGCCAGTTGCTCGCGGGCTTGCTCAAAGGTGGTTTCCTGCGCCGCCAGAATAGCATTCATGCGAAACAGCGCCGGGCCAAAGTCCGACTGGAACGGCCCCACGACCCCCGGTTCGGTCAGGGCAAATACCGCATCCGCCGCTGCACCCAGTTCCTTGGGGCTGACATCGCCCAGATCGATGTCTTCCAGCCGCACGCCGCGCGCGGCCACCTCGGCCTCGAAGGTGCCGCCTGCATCGATGCGTGCCCAGGCGGCCGCGGCAGTTGCATCATCTGGGAACACCAGCCGCTCGACGAGGCGCTTTTCAGGTTGGACGAACTGATCGATCCGGTCATCGTAAGCCGTTTGCAAAGCCGTCTCGTCCACCGCGACATCGTCTGACAGCATTTCCGGCAGCAGGGTCACATAGGTGATGCGCTTTGCCTCGGGTTTGGTGAATTGTGCGATGTTGGCGTCGTAGAACGCGGTCAGTTCGGCCTCGGCCGGTGCGGGCAGGGGGGTGGTCAGATCAGCTTCGACCAGCCGCAACAGGGAAAAGCCGCGGCGTTCGCCGACCCACTGGTAAAGCGTTTCGGTCATGGTTTCAGGTGCCGCAAATCCGCCCACGATGGCACCCTGCAACAGCGAACGCGCCATGTCTTCGCGCAGGCCGGTTTCAAATTTTGTTTCGCTCAGGCCTTCCTGTTTCAGCACATCGCGGTAGGTCTGGCGGTTAAAGCCGCCGCTTCCGGCCTGAAAGCTGCTCATGCCCTGAATTTCCTGGGCAATCACCGCGTCGCCGACGGACAGGCCCATGCGCGCGGCCTCGTTATCCAGAGCAGCCCGGTTGACCAGGCCCTGCAACACCTGCTGATCCAGACCAAAGGCGCGCAGCATGTCCATTGTCGCGGGCTGCCCGAACTGCTTTGTCAGATCGGCGATCTGACGTTGCAGGCCGCGGGCGTAATCATTGGTTTCGATGCTGCGCTCGCCAACGGTCGCGATCTTGGGAACGCGGCCGCCGAAATTGTCGATACCAAAGCCGCCAAGCCCCAGCACCAGCAGCGCAAGCAGGCCGAATATTGCCGTCTGGCCGGCTTTGCCCCGTTTGCGCGGGGTTTCGGTGTCTGGTGCCTTGGCCATGGGTGCCCCTTTCGGCGATGTGACGTGCGCGTCTGTTTAGGGTGCGGCGCGCGTGCAGGCAAGCGGGGTTCAGCGTGCAAAAGCCCCAAGCCTGCGGAACAATTCACCGATGCCGGTACTGTCGATATTGGCGAAGGCGATGCGCAACTCGGCCTGGCCCGCGCCCGGCGGTTGAAACATCGTGCCGGGCAGCATCAGGATGGATGCTTCCTGCACCATCCGCCTGGCCAACTGATCGCTGGGGATGTCGAAAGGGTGCGCTGCATAGGCGAAATAGGCACCGCAGCCCAGCAGGGTCCAGCCTTGCAGCTGATGAAAGCCATCGGTCATGGCGGCACGGCGATTGAGGATTTCCGCCCGCTCGCCCGCGACCCACTGGCGCAGGTTCTGCATGCCCCACAGCGCCCCGATCTGGCCCAGCTGACCGGGGCAGATGGCGACGGTGTCGAGAAACTTTTCCACCTCGGCCAGACGGCGGGTGCTGGCCACCGCAGCCCCCACCCGGTGCCCGGTCAGGCGGTACGCCTTGGAGAACGAATAAAGCTGGATCAGCACATCATCCCAGTCGGGATCGTGAAACAGATCATGCGGCGCACCGGTGCGGCTGTCAAAATCGCGGTAGGTTTCATCGACGATCAGCGCAAGGCCCCTGGCACGCGCCAGATCGCGGAAGGCCGCCAGCGTTGCCGCCGGATATTCGACCCCGCCGGGGTTGTTGGGCGAGACCAGAACAATCGCCCGCGTGCGATCGGTGACCAGCCGCGCGGCGGCGTCGGCCTCTGGGATCAGACCGGAACCGCAGGGCAGCGGGACCGCCTTTACCCCTGTCATATCCAGCCACATCTTGTGATTGAAGTACCAGGGCGTCGGCAGGATCACTTCATCCCCGGCACCCGCAAGCGTGGCCATCACCGCCGTGAACGCCTGATTGCAGCCTTGGGTGATCGCCACCTGTCCGGGTGCCACGATGCCGCCATAGGCCGCTGACCATTGTGCCGCGATTTCCGCACGCAGCGCGGGCAGACCCAGCACCGGGCCATACAGATGCGCGGCCGGATCGTTCAATGCGGCCTCGGCCAGTGCCTGCCGCAAGCCGAGTGGCGGCGGATCCACCGGGGCTGCCTGACTGACGTTGATGAGCGGACGGTCAGGCGGAAACACAACCCCCGCGAGCCAGCGCCGCGCCTCCATCACCGGAGGCGGTTCAGTGGCAGCCATCGCTGGATTGACGGGCATGGTCAGGGGTTACCTTGCGGGTTATGCGGCTTATGGCGCGGTGGCGTGCATCTGTGTCGTCCATTCGCGCCAGATCAGCCAGATCACGATGATGTCGAACCCGGATAGAACCAGCATCATGGCACTTTTTCCCATGAAGAAGTCGTAGATCTGATACAGAACGAAGCCGGCCAGCGCCAGAATGGACACCGGATAGGCCCAACGCAGACGCGCGACCAGTGCGAGAACGAGCCCGAGGTTCAGCACACCGTGAATGATCAGATAGACGGCATAAAAGTTCACAGCGCCGACCGGTAGGCTGCTCATTGCCTGCTGTATCCAAAGCGCGGCCGGGTCGGTCGGGTCCTGCACAAGTTCCAGCCGCGCCAGCGACGTGACGTAAGCCTGAATGCTGGCCGTCGGCACCAGCCAGAGGCCCAATCCGGCCGCAAGCTGCGCCAGACCCAAACCACCCTTGAACAGAAGGCTGAACACGTAGCTTTCATGGGCCAGACGGGAACCCGGCTTGGCGTGCATTCCCGTCGCCATCTCAATCCGCGCCGCGGAACGGCTGCACATATTGCAGCGCCATGTCCCATGGGAAGAATATCCACGTGTCCTGTGACACCTCGGTGATATAGCTGTCCACCATCGGCTTGCCGCTGGGTTTGGCGTAAACCGTGGCAAAATGCGCCTTGGGATAGAGCTTGCGCACCACCTCCAGCGTTTTGCCGGTATCCACCAGATCATCGACGATCAGGATGCCTGTGCCGTCGCCCATCAGTTCCGCCTGCGGAGATTTGATGACCCGCACCTCGGCCTGCGACTGATGGCTGTAGCTTTTCACCGAAATCGTATCGACCACCCGGATATCCAGCTCGCGGCTGACGATCATTGCGGGAACAAGCCCGCCGCGCGTGATCCCGACCACGGCCTTCCACGCGCCATTGTCCGGCCCCTTGCCATCCAGCCGCCACGCCAGCGCGCGGGCATCGCGGTGGATCTGGTCCCAACTGACGTGGAAACCTTTTTCATGTGGCAGACGGTCATTCATGGCAAGCCTCTCAGGTGGCGGCGATCTTGATGCCAAGCAGGGCGAGGATGCCGCCGAACGAGCGGTCGATCCCGGTTTTCAGGCGTGCATAGGTGCGGCGTGGCCTCTCAAATGAAAAGGCGCGGGCGACGATGATGTTGCACAGAAACTCATTCAGGAAAATGGCCACCAGCAAGGCACCAATCCACGGCAGGGTCGTGCCGGGCGGCACGGTGCCGACAAAGACCGCGCCAAAGAACACGGCGGGCTTGGGGTTCGACAGTTGCGTGACGATGCCCAGCCGACATGCCGACCAGGCCGAGCGTGGCGTGGCACCCTCGGTGGCGATCACCAGCGGCTCATGCGCATGCGTCCACATTTGCCAGGCAATCCAGCACAGGAACGCGCCGCCCACGATCTTGTATCCCCAAAGCAGGGCAGGCGCCGCTGTGAACAGAAGTGCCAGTCCGAACAGTGCGGCAACCGCCCAGAACAGCGCGCCGATCCCGATACCCACCGCCAGCCAAGCGCCAGTGCGAAACCCCTCCGTCACGCTGGTGCGCGCGGCCATCAGCACGGCAGGGCCGGGGCTGGCTGCCGCAATCAGATGCAAGACGTACGCAGCGGCAAAGGCGGCCAGGGTCATTGTCCGTTCTCCTTGCGGCCGGTGACCGCGTCGATATCCGGCGCATCAACCGCTTTCATCCCGACCACATGATAGCCCGCATCGACATGCAGGTTTTCGCCGGTGGTGCCCGACGCGAGGTCCGACAGCAGGAACAGCGCGGCCTTGCCGACCTCTTCCTGCGTCACGTTGCGCCGCAGCGGCGAGTTCAGTTCGTTCCATTTCATGATGTAGCGGAAATCGCCGATGCCGCTGGCGGCAAGTGTCTTGATCGGGCCTGCCGAAATCGCGTTCACGCGGATGCCGTCCTTGCCCAGATCTTCGGCTATGTACTTCACGCTGGTTTCCAGCGCCGCTTTGGCCAATCCCATCACGTTGTAGTGTGGCATGACCTTTTCGGCACCGTAGTAAGTCAGTGTCAACAGGCTGCCACCGGCCGGCATCATCGCTGCCGCGCGCTGGCACACTGCTGTAAAGGAATAAACCGAGATATCCATCGTCATGCGGAAATTCGCCGCTGATGTATCGACATAGCGCCCGCGCAGTTCGTTCTTGTCGGAAAAACCGATGGCATGGACCACGAAATCAAGCGTGCCCCAGACGGCTTTCAGATGTGCAAAAAGCCCGTCCAGCGTCGCTTCATCGGCGACGTCGCATTCAAACATCTCGGTCATGCCAATGGATGCTGCCAGCGGCTCCACCCGCTTTTTCAGCGCTTCGCCCTGATACGAAAACGCAAGCTGGGCGCCCGCATCGGCGCAGGCCTTGGCGATTCCCCAGGCGATTGATTTGTCATTCGCCAGCCCCATGATCAGCCCGCGCTTGCCTGCAAGAAGTCCTGTTGACATATCCTGTTCCCCGCCCACCCTTATTCTTGACCCACGGTGTAGGCGATGTATCCGCCTGCATCAAGCCGCCGCCACCGCTGTTCCACAAGGGTGCAGGGCTTCAGAAAGGAAACAGGATGGACGCAACCCCGGACAGCCCCGATCGCACAGGGATCTTTGCAGGCGACGATCCCTTTGCACTGGCGCGTGCCTGGCTCGCCGAGGCGGAAAAGACCGAGCCCAACGATCCCAACGCAATTGCGCTCGCCACGGTGGATGCGGACGGGTTGCCAAATGCCCGCATGGTGTTGCTGAAAGACATCGAGGCCGCAGCCTTTGTGTTCTATACGAACTACACAAGTAAAAAGTCACAAGAGATTGAATGTACGGGAAAAGCAGCGTTTGTGCTGCACTGGAAATCGTTGCGCCGCCAGATCCGCGTGCGTGGCGATGTCAGTCGCGAGGACGGCGCACAGGCCGATGCCTATTACACCTCGCGCAGCCTCAAGTCGCGCCTCGGGGCGTGGGCGTCGGACCAGTCCAAGCCACTGGCATCACGCGGGGTACTGGTTGCCGAGGTCGCCCGACAGGCGGCCCGGCATGGCTTGAATCCGCCGCGCCCACCGTTCTGGGGCGGCTTCCGGATCATCCCGACCGAGATCGAATTCTGGGCCGACGGCGCGTTCCGTCTGCACGACCGCTTTCGCTGGACCCGCGAAAACGCGCAGGCGCTTTGGGGAATCTCCCGATTGCACCCTTGACACGCGCCTGCCGAATTCAGACATAAGCTGTCCGGGTCGCAACAACGTCAAACGCGACCTGCCGTTTGGTTTCCGCAAGGAAACCCTCACGATTTCGGGGCAGTGCGCCCCTTAACAAGTTGCGGCAGACGTGCAACGCTGCTGCTGTGGGCTTAATCTGGGGAAGCGGCTCTCGATATGGATGACGAAACGCAGGCCACGCCGTTGGTGCATGGTCAGGTCAAATGGTTCGATCCCGTAAAGGGGTTTGGGTTTATCGTGGGTGATGAGTCCGGTTCGGACATTCTGCTCCACGCAAATGTCTTGCGCAATTTCGGGCAAAGCTCGGTTGCCGATGGCGCGAAAATCACGGTGCGGGTGCAGCAGACCCAGCGCGGGGTTCAAGCCGTGGAAGTGGTGATGATCGAACCGCCGGTCGGTGTGGCATTTCCGTTGGGGGAAGACGCCGAGTCCGTCACGCCCGAGGCCATTGCGGCCCAGCCGCTGGAACCCGCACGCGTCAAATGGTTCGACAAGGGCAAGGGTTTTGGCTTTGCCAACGTCTTTGGGCGCAATGAGGACGTCTTTATCCACGTCGAGGTCTTGCGCCTCTCTGGTTTTGCGGATCTGCAACCGGGCGAAGCGGTATGTCTGCGGATCCTTGAAGGTAAACGCGGCCGCATGGCTGTTCAGGTGGTGTCATGGGAATCGGCTACGCGGCATTGATCTATGCGTTTGCTGCGGGGTCCGCACAGGCCGGATGCAGCGCGGATCAGCTGGAGGTGCGGGGGAAGGGCGGCGTCGCGCGCTTTAGCGTCGAAGTTGCCGACAGCGCCCCCGAGCGCAGCCAGGGCCTGATGTTCCGCGAGGGCATGGCCGCATCGGCAGGCATGCTGTTTGTCTATCCGACGCCACGGCCCGCATCGTTCTGGATGGAAAACACCCTGATCCCGCTGGACATGATTTTTGCCGATGCCACGGGCACGGTCACGCGCGTGCATGAAAACGCGGTTCCCAAAGACCGCACTCCGATTTCTGGTGGCGACGGCGTGCAATTTGTGCTGGAAATCAACGCGGGCCTTGCCCGCCGCATGGGTCTGGCCGAGGGCGCCACCCTGCGTCACCCTGCGATCGACCAATCGCGCGCGGCATTTCCGTGCATCGCGGAATAGCCTCTTTCCTTATCCCCTGAATGTCTGCTATCTGCCGCGCAGTCGGGGCGTAGCGCAGCCTGGTAGCGCGACGGTTTTGGGTACCGTAGGTCGAGAGTTCGAATCCCTCCGCCCCGACCATTCATCTTGTACGACGTGACGTTGACCGCCATATCTTGGCGTATGGATGCAACTACCCCCCTCATCGCCTTTGACAACACCTATGCCCGCGATCTGCCGGGCACCTTCGTTGCGCAAGCACCCGAAAAGGCCCCGGCGCCGCGCCTGTTGCGCCTGAACCGTGGCCTCGCGGTGGAACTGGGCATCGATCCGGATCGTCTGG
>JAYSSN010000253.1:0-1542 GCA_043720555.1 Rhodobacterales bacterium
ATCTTGGCGCGGGCGGCCTCGATCCGGGTGGTGAGCTCTGAGATCTTTGCCTGCGCGTCAGCGACCTGCTTTTGGCTATCCTGAATCTGGGTATCGAAATCGGCCATCATGCTCTCCCGTTGAACGACTTGGTGACAGATGGTGATGTAACGCGGAATTACATCCCCTTGGGAAAGAATTGCATGGCGGGGCCGAAGGGGGCAAGGGCGCTGTGCGGATCACACGGGGATGTTGTCGATCAGCCTGATGCCATCGATCCACGCGGCCCCCAGAAGGCGGGCAGGGCGGTCGAGCGTCGTCATCGGCTCCAGCGTATCGGCCACGCGCAGTTCGAGGTATTCGACCTGCGCAAAGCCTGCGGCGATGATGTCTTCGGTGGCGGCGGCGAGGGCCATGTCGGGGGCGATGCCGGTGTGGATGTTTTCGGCGCAACGCAGCAACGCCGTGATCAGCGCGGGGGCCACGCTGCGGCCTTGCGGGCTGAGGCGGGCGTTGCGGGACGACAGCGCCAGGCCATCGGTATCACGGATGGTTTCAAGGCCCATGATCTCGACCGGCAGATTCAGGTCGGCGACAAGCCGTTTGACGACCGCGAGTTGCTGCCAGTCTTTTTCGCCGAACCAGGCGCGGTCGGCCAGCGTCATGCCGAACAGCTTGGTCACCACCGTGGCGACGCCCTCAAAATGGCCGGGGCGACGTTCACCCTCAAGCGGTGCGCTGACACCGCCGACGATGACCGTCGTGGCGAAGCCTTCTGGGTAAACCTCATGTGGGGTGGGGATGAAGATGGCATCAACGCCAACGGTGGTCAGCATGGCGGCGTCAGCGCCTTCGGTGCGGGGATATTTGCGCAGGTCGTCGGGGTTGTTGAACTGTTTGGGGTTCACGAAGATGCTGACGATCACGCGGTCCGTGCTGCGTCTGGCAGCTTGCGCAAGCCCGAGGTGGCCGCGGTGCAGCGCGCCCATGGTGGGAACGATCCCCACGGTTTGACCTGCGGCCTTCCACTCACGCACAAGGCCACGCATGGCCGACACCGTCCGCAGGATGGGGGTCATGCTTTGGGGGCCCTGGCTGGCACTGTATCGGGGAAGGTGTGTTCGGGTGCGGGGAAGATCCCGGCGCGGACTTCGGCGGCATAGGCCGCCACGGCCTGATCGGCAGACTGGCCCAGGTCGGCAAAGCGCTTGACGAACTTCGGATGAAATTCAGTGAAAAGGCCCAGCATGTCATCGACGACCAGCACCTGACCGTCGCAGTGCAGGCCCGCGCCGATGCCGATGGTCGGGATGGCGACGCCTTCGGTGATGCGGCGGGCCAGCCCTTCGGGCAGCTTTTCCAGCACGACCGCAAAGGCACCCGCGTCGGCCACGGCGCGGGCGTCGCTCATCAGCTTGTCACCTTCGCCCGCGCGGCCCACCACGCGGTAGCCGCCAAGTGTGTTCACGGATTGCGGGGTCAGTCCGATATGGGCGATGACGGGCACGCCGCGCGCGACAAGAAAGGCGATGGTTTCTGCCATGTGCTGACCGCCCTCCAGTT
>JAYSSN010000254.1:0-3697 GCA_043720555.1 Rhodobacterales bacterium
GTGTCCGGCTCTGCGCCCCTGCTGGCCGAGACTCACCGGGCGTTTGCGGCGCGGACGGGGCACGTGATCCTGGAACGCTATGGGATGACCGAGACGAACATGAATACCGCGAACCCGTTTGACGGTGAGCGGCGGGCGGGCACGGTGGGGTTGCCGCTGCCGGGGGTGGCGCTGCGCGTCGTCGACGGTGTGATCGAAGTGCAGGGGCCAAACGTGTTTCAGGGCTATTGGCGGATGCCGGAAAAAACGGCCGAGGCGCTGCGGGCGGATGGCTGGTTCATCACCGGCGACCTGGGGCGGATTGATGCGGATGGTTATGTGCACATCGTGGGGCGCGCGAAGGATCTGGTAATCACGGGGGGGTATAATGTGTACCCGCGCGAGGTGGAACTGCTGCTTGATGCCGTGCCGGGGGTGGTCGAAAGTGCCGTGATCGGCGTGCCGCACCCGGATTTCGGCGAGGCGGTGTTTGCGGTGTTGGTGGCGGGGGCGGGGGTGACGGTGGCGGCGGCGCTGGCGGCGGTGGCACCGGAACTGGCGCGGTTCAAGCAGCCCAAGGCAGGCGTGGTGGTGGAAGCGCTGCCGCGCAATGGGATGGGCAAGGTGCAGAAGAATGTGCTGCGGCAACGGTATGCGGGATGGTTTGCGGGACAGAAAAATTCCTGAAGGAAGACTTTCAGGGGGCTGTCCGCCCCCTCGGCCTGCGGCCTCACCCCCGTGGATATTTCCGGACAGAAAATGGCGCTGGGCCTGTCAGATTTCCAGCCGCCGTTTTCATACTTTTATCGTTCATCTATCCACACTTTGCATGTCTCCTGGACAAGTTCATCTGTTGGTGCGTCACATTTTCCCCGGGGCGTCAGGTGACTGGTCGGGCAGTTCTGCCGCGAGGAAGCGTTCAAAATCGTCCAGATCTACCGGATCGAACTGGCCGAATCCCTGCATCCAGACCGAGGCCGCGCGCAGCGCGTCGGGTTCCAGCTTGCACCAGATCACCCGCCCCCGGCGTTCGCGGCTGACAAGGCCTGCATCAGTCAACACGGTGAGGTGTTTGGAGATGGCGGCAAGGGACATGTGGAAGGGATGGGCCACGTCGGTGACGGCCATGTCATCTTCGAGAAGCATGGTCAGGATCGCCCGGCGGGTCGGGTCGGCGAGGGCGGCGAAAACGGTGTCGAGAGGGTGGGTCATGGGGCCAACATGGAACCAGCGCCGAGGATCGTCAACCATCTGGTTGAATGTGATGTCGCCGTCAGACGGGGTGCCGGAGCCGTGGATCAAAAAGCAAGAAACCGATAATATCATATAAAATCAGTGTCTTGATCGCGTCATGGCGGGGGTTGAGGCGGGTTGACTTGGATGTTGCCGGACCCTAGATTGCGCCAACTTCTGAAGGGGGTATTTTGGCCATGGCTGATGAACCCGATCGCGCGCGGCTTGAGGCGCTCGAACGGCGGATTGCGCAAGCCAAAGGGGTGGCAACACCCGAAACCCACATGAAGAAGGACTATTCCCAGGCGCAGCTTGCCTGGCGGATGGTGATCGAGCTTGTGGCCGGTCTGGCGATCGGTTTTGGCATCGGATACGGGCTGGACATCCTGCTGGGAACCCTGCCGCTGTTTCTGGTGCTGTTCATCGGCCTGGGTTTTGCGGCGGGGATCAAAACCATGCTGCGGTCAGCCCGGGAAGTGGAGACCCGTCGGCTAGCCCGGGAGGCTGCCGAAGCAAAGGAAGACTGACGTGGCGGAAGAAGCACAGAGCGCAGGCGGCCTGGAGTTCCACCCTCTGGAGCAGTTCGAGATCCATCCGCTGTTCGGCGATGGTCCGATCGCGTGGTACACGCCCACCAACGTGACGTTGTGGATGGGCGTTGCCGTGGTCTGCGTGATCGCGCTGTTCGTGATGGGCACGCGGGGGCGGGATATCATTCCGGGCCGCGTGCAGTCCGTGGCCGAGATGATGTACGGTTTCATCTACAAGATGGTCGAAGATGTGACGGGCCATGATGGCGCGAAGTACTTCCCCTATATCTTCACACTGTTCGTGTTCATCCTGTTCACCAACTATCTGGGCCTGCTGCCCATGGCGTTCACACCCACGTCGCACATCGCGGTGACGGCAGTGATGGGCTTTGGTGTGTTCTTTGCGGTGACGCTGCTGGGCTTCTTCAAGCACGGCGTGTCGTTCCTGGGGCTGTTCTGGATGAAGGATGCGCCCCTGATCCTGCGCCCGGTAATCGCGCTGATCGAGGTGATTTCCTACTTTGTGCGCCCGGTCAGCCATTCCATTCGTCTGGCGGGCAACATCATGGCCGGTCACGCCGTCATCAAGGTATTCGCAGGCTTTGCCGCGATTGCCGCGATTGCGCCGGTGTCGATTGCCGCCATCGTCGCCATCTATGGGCTGGAGGTACTGGTTGCCGGTATCCAGGCCTATGTCTTTACCATTCTGACCTGCGTGTACCTGAAGGATGCGCTGCATCCGGGGCACTGAGATCAGTCCTCAATCCAAAATTCCATCTTAAGGAGAAGATCATGGAAGGCGATATCGCAAACATGGGCCAGTTCATCGGTGCAGGCCTGGCCGCCATCGGTTCGGGTGCTGCTGCAATCGGTGTTGGTCATGTGGCCGGCAACTTTCTGGCGGGGGCCCTGCGCAATCCGTCAGCAGCCGGGTCGCAGACAGCGACGCTGTTCATCGGTCTGGCATTCGCAGAAGCCTTGGGGATCTTTTCGTTCCTCGTCGCCCTTCTGCTGATGTTCGCCGTCTGATCTGACGCCTCAAACCTTACGGTCAGGGTTGGCGCTGCGGTGCCACCCTGAAACAACAGGGTCCGGCGGAGGGCAATATGGCGACTGAGACAACAGTGGCGGAACTTGGCGCAGAGGCGGGCGGGGCAAAGATGCCGCAGCTTGATTTCTCGACGTTTCCGAACCAGATTTTCTGGCTTCTGGTCACGCTGGTCGTGATCTATTTGGTGCTGTCCCGCGTGGCCTTGCCGCGGATCGGGTCGGTGCTGGCCGAACGCAAGGGCACGATCACCAATGATCTGGCCGCGGCGGAAGAGCTGAAGCAAAAGGCAGTTGATGCCGAGAAGGCCTATAACGATGCGCTGACGCGCGCGCGCAACGAGGCGGCAAAGATCGTGGCCGACGCGAAGGCAGATATCCAGAAAGACCTGGATGCGGCCACAGCGGTGGCCAATGCACAGATTGCGGCCAAGACGGCGGAGTCGGAAAAGAGTATCGGCGAAATTCGTGCAGGTGCGGCGGACGCGATTGCCGAAGTGGCACGTGACACGGCGCGCGAACTGGTGGCGGCCCTTGGCGGGGCGGTCGACGCGCGCACGGTGACGGCGGCTGTGACGGCACGGTTGAAAGGGTGATGATGATGACACGTTTCACACCGCTTTTTGCGCTGATGGCCAGCCCGGCCTTCGCGGCAGAGGGGCCTTTCGTATCGCTGCGGAACACTGAATTCATCGTGCTGATTGCGTTCATCGTGTTCTTGGGCGTGCTGGTGTATTTCAAGGTTCCGGCCAGAATTGGCGCGCTGCTGGACGCGCGCGCCGTGCAGATCAAGGCAGAGCTTGATGAGGCCCGCGCGCTGCGTGAAGAAGCGCGCGTCATTCTTGCGTCTTATGACCGCAAGCAAAAGGATGTGCAGGAGCAATCGGACCGCATCGTGGCCGGCGCCA
>JAYSSN010000255.1:0-1538 GCA_043720555.1 Rhodobacterales bacterium
TCTGCGTTCGCAGGGACCGGCGGTGTGCGATCCGGGCAGTCTGGATATCTTTGAGCGTGACGGTTTCGCCAGCGTGGTCGGGACTGACCGCCCGGCAGAAGAAGCGGTTGCGATGAAATACCCGGATTTCAGCAACATCGCGCGGGTCGTAACGGACAGTGACCGACTCCCCCACGTAGGGGGCCAGCGCCGGGTCGATGTAGCGAAGCCCTTGAAAATGAATGCCGTCGCGCCGCACAATGCGGGCCTTTGCGACCATGACCAGCAACAGATCCAGATCTTCCAGGCTGTCGGGCATGCGAGCCAGCCAACCATCGCCAAGCCAGCATGATATTGGCGCGATGCCGGTTTGGCTGTGCACCCGGTCATTATGGGTCCCGACAAGATATCCGCCGATTGCCGCGTCGAGATCGGCCAGTGTCAGGGTTGGGGTGCTGACAGGCTTTCCCAGCACAAGATGGCCTGGCAACTCGGGCAGCAGTTCCGTGTTCAGCGTTCCAAACAGCCGCTCCACCTTGCCCCTGCCTTGTGGTCGCGCGATGGCAGAATAAACAATCTGGAACCGCAGGGCGGCTGCGGCCTGATCGAGGTGAATGCTGGTAAAGTCGCCGCCATGATCGACGTAGAGGATATCAGGGATGCCACAGACTGGCCAATCTGGTTCCTGCTTGCGCCATATCGCCTGCCGCAGGGCGAGCGAGGTATTCAGCGCCGAGGGTGCATCCTCGCGCAGCGCAGCGGGCAATTCTGCGAAGGATAAGCCCACGCGATCTCTGAACATCCCTGCGCCTCGCTCTCTGCCGGGGTCACTGGATTTAGCCGTCCGTAAGAGGTTCCTTCACCGGACAGGTGAAGACGCGGGCAACAAACGCTGCATCCCTTACGGAAAGAGATTCTCATTTGATTGGTACGATAAGCGTATCATTGAAGGAGCCTTTTGCGTTACACACAAGCGCGGCTAAAGTGAAACTCGGCCAATTTTGGCGCAAGGATGCACTCATGGCAAACACCCGTATTGGCTACGCCCGCTGCTCCACCGACAAGCAGGACCTGACCGCACAACGGGCGGCGCTTGCTGACCTGGGGGTTGCGGCGGATCGCATCTACACCGATCACGGCTTCACCGGCACGAACCGGGCAAGACCAGGGTTGGATCAGGCGCTGGCCGCCGTCCGTGACGGCGACACGCTGGTGGTGCCCAAGCTGGACAGGCTCGCCCGCTCCGTGCCGGACGCACGCGACATCGCAGACCGCCTGACCGCGCGTGGGGTCAAGCTGGCACTGGGGCAAAGCGTCTATGATCCGACGGACCCGATGGGAAAGATGTTCTTCAACATCCTCGCCACTTTTGCCGAGTTTGAATCCGACCTGATCCGCCTGCGCACCCGCGAAGGCATGGCTGTTGCGCGCGCCAAGGGCAAACTGCGCGGCAAGCAACCCAAGCTGTCACAGAAACAGCAAAAAGAGCTGCGCCGGATGCGCGACACCGGGGAGTATTCGATCAGCGACCTGGCAGAGTTGTTCACCGTGTCCCGGCC
>JAYSSN010000256.1:0-1534 GCA_043720555.1 Rhodobacterales bacterium
TTGTTGCGCGATCTCGGGCTTACGCATAAAAAAAGACCTGCAAGCCGTCGAGCAGAAGCGCCCCATCTGGATCACCAAGCGCCAGCCCTTCATGGCCAACATGCTGACGCGGATCGGCTTTATTGACGAGACCTCTGTGAAGACCAACATGGCCAAGACTACCGGCTGGGCGCCTTGCGGCGAACGCCTGGTCGATCATGCGCCCTTCGGTCATTGGCAAACCCAGACCTTCATCGCCGCCCTGCGCCACGACCGGCTGGATGCGCCTTGGGTGATCGACGGCCCGATCAACCGGGACCTGTTCGATCTCTACATCGAGACCCAGCTCGCCCCCACTCTGCAGCCCGGCGACGTGATCATCCTCGACAATCTATCCAGCCACAAAAGCCCCAAGGCAGCGCAGGTGCTCAAGGACATCGGCGCATGGTTCCTGCCCTTGCCGCCCTATAGCCCCGACCTCAACCCGATCGAAATGGCCTTTGCCAAGCTCAAGACCCTGCTCCGCAAAGCCGCCGCCCGAACCTACGACGACCTCTGGAAGGCCGTCGGAACCGTATGCGACCTCTTCACCGAGGACGAATGCCTCAACTACTTCATCGCCGCAGGATACAAACCCGAATGAACGCGACATGCTCTAAACGCCAGTCAGATGGCAGCGTAGGACGAATACGCCGTGGTCGTCCCATCTCGCCGCACCAGAACCACGTCAAACGCCTCGCGGTCCCCGCCAAACTCCATTCCCGGTGATCCCATCGGCATTCCCGGCACGGCAAGTCCCACGGCATCGGGGCGTTCGGACAGCAGCCGGTCGATATCGGCGGTGGGCACATGGCCTTCGATGACATAGCCCCCGACAAGCGCCGTGTGGCAGCCAGCCGCAGCCTCTGGGATGCCCTTTTCCGCCCGGAACGCAGTGACCGCATCACTGTCACGGTCCTCGACGGTGACTGAATATCCGGCGCTTGCAAGCGTTTCACCCCACGCGGCGCAGCAATCGCAGCCAGTGACTTTGACAATGTGGATCGCCGGTGGAGGCGCGGCAAACCCCGCAATCCCCGCAAACCCCGGCACGATGGCAAGGATTCCCAGGCTGACGAGCATCAGGCGGCGGGTGGGCAAGTTGGATGGCGGCATGGCTGACCTCGGGTTGTTTTGCATATGATACGGGCTCCGGACACGGGCAGACATCAAAATAGCGGCATCGCAGCGCAACCTGCCCGGTTCAGATGGCTGCCTGCCTGTGCAGATAGACCGCTGTTCCAATTTCCACCCGGTCATAAAGATCAATGGCATGGTCATTGGTTAACCGAGCGCAGCCGTTTGACACGGCGGTGCCGATTGTCCGGGGCTTGTTGGTTCCGTGAATGCGCAGATAGGTGTCGTGCCCCGCCGCGTCGAACAGATACAGCGCGCGCGCACCAAGCGGGTTGTCAACGCCGCCCGGCATTCCGTCGGCATACTGTGCATACGAGTCTGGGTCGCGCGCTATCATGTCAGCCGTCGGGCGCCAGCTGGGCCACTCACGCTTGTCTCC
>JAYSSN010000257.1:0-9648 GCA_043720555.1 Rhodobacterales bacterium
TGCTGCGTGCGACGATCGGGTCGGATTACATGCCACTGGCAAAGACGGCGCAGTACGATCAGATCGTCGTCAACCATGGCACGCAGCCCTTGGCAGATATCTACTTCGATCTGAAGCCGCAGTCGGAAAACCTGGGTGCCGTGGATTACGGTGCCCTGATTGCGGGCACGGCGCAGACCCTGAACGGGGGGCCGCAAGGCTTTCGGCTGTACCGGATCGGCGATGCCGTTGAGGCGCGCAACACACATGCGGCGATTTATGATGCCCTGCGCCTGATGAAAGATATCTGAGGGCGGCGCGGTTAACGGTCCCTTAACCCTGGCTTCCATAGGCTGCGTGTCACTCTAACAGTGTGTGGCATTGCGCGATGTGGGACAGTCTGGTGTTGTCTTTGGGGCTGGGCGCGACGGCAATCTTGTCGGCCCTGGGCGGGCTTGTCCTGATGACCGCAATCCGCCTGCGCAACCCGCCGGATCAGGCGGACACGATCTTTCGTGAAGGTCGGGATGCCACCGTGTTTCTGTTTGATGGTGAAACGCTGGTGGATGCGACACCATCAGCCTATCGGTTGCTGTCGGGATCGGCGTTTTCAGACCAACCATGGTTCAGTCTTCTGGAGCGGCTTTGCACGCGGTTTGAAAACCTTGAGGCGCGTCTTGCCGGTGTGGCCGCAACAGGATCGCTTGTGCTGACGGCGCGGGAATCGGGCGGCCAGCCGCTGGCCCTGCGGGCCGAATTGCGCGGCGGTCTGATGAAGATCGCGCTGGTGAACCCCGCACGCGAAACAGCGCCGCATGGTGGCGATCTGCTGACAGTGCATGCGTTGGACAGCGAATTGCAAGACCTGCGCGATGCCACCAATGCAGCACCCTTCCCGATGTGGCGGGCGCTGACGAATGGCGACATCGTCTGGGCGAATGCCGCGTATATGTTGCGGCTTTCGCGCGCCGTGCGGGGCGCTGATGTGGCGGAATGGCCTTTGCGCCGGCTATTTGATCCAGCCGGCACGGCGGGTCCGACGACGTCACACGGCCAGCGTTGCGCCGGGCCTGCGGGATCGGGCTGGTTTGATGTGGTGGCGCGCGATGCGGGCGAAGGGCGCCTGTTCTATGCCCTGCCCGCCGATGATACGGTGGCAGCCGAAGGCGCACTGCAGGATTTCAAGCAGACACTGACCAACACCTTTGCCGAACTGTCCACGGGGCTTGCGGTGTTCGACCAGAACCGCAACCTGCAACTGTTCAACCCGGCGCTTGCAGACCTGATCCAGTTGCCGGTTGATTTCCTGCTGCGACGCCCGGCACTGTTTGCGCTGCTGGATGCAATGCGGGACAAGAACATGATCCCCGAACCGAAGGACTACCGATCCTGGCGGCACCAGATGGTAGATCTGGAGGCCGCAGCGGTACAGGGGGAATACGAAGATTCGTGGTATCTGCCCAATGGCAAGGCGTTTCGCGTGGTGGGTCGGCCCTACCCCAACGGGGCGCTGGCGCTGATGATTGATGACATCACCGATCAGATCACCCGCGACCGGTTGTTCCGGGTAGAGCTCGACATGGCGCTGTCGGTCATCAACCAGCTGGACGATGCCGTGATCGTCTTTTCATCAGTGGGTCAGCCGGTGCTGACCAATGCTGCCTACCGCCAGCTGTGGCCGGATGACGCCGCAGCGCTGGTCCGGGGAAATGGCATCGCGGCGGTGTTTGATGCGTGGCGGGCGGCATCTGCCCCCAGTCCGTTCTGGGCCGAGGCCGAGGCGGCGCTGGTGGCGGGCACTGCGCCTGGCCGTTCTGCACGGGATATCCGGCTGACCGATGGCCGCTTGTTGTCGTGCCGGTGTCTGGCGGTCTCTACCGGGGCAACCGCGATCTTGTTCCGGTTTGATGCGGTCGGAGGAGATACCAGCCTTTCATCCGACGCGCCTGTGCTGGCACTGACTGCCTGATGCACGGATCACCTTGCGCAGGCCCATGGCCCGCGCCAAACTGCGCGCATGAACCAGGACACCCTCCATCGCGCCGATTTCTTTCTGGCCACCGACGCCGCGACGGATGCGTTTGGCCATTGGATCGCGCCCGCGCTGCAAGTGGGCGATGTCGTGCTGTTGTCGGGGTCGATCGGCGCGGGCAAGACGCATTTCGCCCGCGCTGTCATCCGGGCGCGTCTGGGACCGGCAACCGAAGTGCCATCGCCCACCTTTACCCTTGTGCAGACCTATGAGGGCGGGGGCCCAACGATCCTGCATGCCGATCTTTATCGCCTGTCGCATCCCGACGAGGTGCTGGAACTGGGGCTGGATGATGCCCTGGACAGCGGCATTTCCCTGATCGAATGGCCTGACCGGATGGGCGATATCGCGCCAGATGCCCTGCGCCTGCACTTTCAGCCGCTGGGCGACGGGCGGCATGTGACGGCCACGGGCAATGCGCGACTGGTCGCGTGGGCGGCCGAGTTTGCCATGCAACGGGTGCCCGATGCCTGACCGCGCGCAGGCCAGGCTGGCCTTTTTGCAGGTTGCGGGTTGGGCGGCGGCGGCGCGGTGCTTTCTGGCAGGCGATGCATCGGACCGCAGTTATGACCGGCTGACACGGGATGGGCGGACAGCCGTGCTGATGGATGCGCCGCCCGGCCAGGGTGACGAACCGGCGGCCTTTGTTGCGGTGGCGGGCCATCTGCTGGCGCTTGGGCTGTCGGCGCCCCGCGTGTTGGCACAGGACATCGCACAGGGGTTCCTGCTGCTGGAAGATTTCGGCGATGCCGTTTTTGCCCGCGTTCTGGCAGGGCGCCCGGACGCTGAGGCGCAAATGTATCTGACCGCCACTGAAGCCCTGGGCGTGTTGCAATCGCAGCCACCGATGGCGGGCCTTGCGGACCGTCCGGCGCAGGATTGGGCGGCGGCGGCGGCCTTTGCGATCGAGTGGTATCGCTTTGCGGCCACCGGACTGCGCACCGATCCTGCTGCGTTTATCCGCTGTATGGGGGATCTGATCGGGCGCTATGGCGATGGACCGCGCGTCATGGTCTTGCGGGATTTCCATGCCGAAAACCTGATCTGGCTGCCGGAACGGACGGGTGCGGCGCAGGCGGGTCTGCTCGACTTCCAGCTCGCGCAGATGGGGCAGCCGGTTTATGATGTGGTGTCGCTGCTGCAGGATGCGCGCAGGGATGTGACGGGGGCCACGGCGGATCAGGTGAAGCGGCAGTTTTGTGATGATACGGGAACCGCCATCCAAGCGTTCAATCTGGCTTTCGCGGTGTGGGGCGCGCAGCGGGCGTTGCGCATCATGGGCGTTTTCGCGCGGCTGTGCCTGGTGGCGGACAAGCCCGGCTATCTGCACCTGATGCCCCGCGTCTGGGGGCATTTGCAGGACAATCTGCGCCATCCGGCGCTGCGGCCCCTGGCACAGATCTGCGACGAGCTGCTGCCAGAGCCCACGCGAATGGTGCAGGCGCGGATAGCAGCCCAGGCGGGGGAGGCGACATGACCCTGCCTTTGATGCTGTTTGCGGCGGGTTTTGGCAAACGCATGGGGGCGCTGACGCTGGACCGACCAAAGCCGTTGATCCCAGTGGCGGGCAGACCGCTGATCGACCATGCGCTGGCGCAGGTTGATGGCGCGGCGATCACACGGATGGTGGTGAACCTGCATTACCGGGGCGATCAGTTGCGCACGCATCTGGCGGATCGGGCGGGCACGCTGTTTTCCAACGAAGGCGCGATGATCCTTGAAACCGGCGGCGGGTTGCGGCGTGCGTTGCCGCTGCTGGGCGAGGGCCCGGTGCTGACGCTGAACACCGATGCGGTGTGGACGGGCGCCAACCCGCTGCGGCAGTTGTTGGCGGCGTGGCGGCCAGAACGGATGGATGGCTTGTTGCTGCTGCTGCCGGTGGCCGATGCGACGGGGCATGGGGGCAAGCCGGATTTCGCGCTGTCGCCGGGTGGGCAGATCAGCCGGGGGCGGGGCGGGGAAAGCCATGTGTATCTGGGAGCGCAGATCCTGAAAACCGGTGGTTTGCATGATATCGCTGATGCGGTTTTTTCGCTGAACCGGCTGTGGGACCGGATGATCGCCGGTGGCCGCGCCTTTGGCGTCGTGCATCAGGGTGGCTGGTGCGATGTGGGCGTGCCCGAGGGGATTGCAACCGCCGAAGCCATGCTGGCGCAGCAGGCCGCCCATGATTAAGGGCATCTTCGGGTTGCCGCCCGGTGCCGACTTTCCCCGCCTGCTGACACGGGGGCTGCACGACCGCATGGCAGGACTGCCGCCCGAGGCGATGGCGCGTGTGACGCTGTATGTGAACACCCAACGCATGCGCCGGGCCATTACCGGGCACTTCGTAGCGGCGGGTGCGGGGTTGTTGCCACAGATCCGGCTTGTGACCGACCTTGGGCAGGACGTCATCTTTCCCGATCTGCCGCCCGCTGTATCGTCACTGCGACGGCGACTGGAACTGACCCAGCTGGTCGGTGCGCTGATCGACCGGGAGCCGACGCTGGCGGCGCGCTCGGCAGTGTTCGATTTGGCCGACAGCCTGGCTACCTTGATGGATGAGATGC
The DNA here is from genome assembly GCA_043720555.1 of Rhodobacterales bacterium. Taxonomy (GTDB): domain Bacteria; phylum Pseudomonadota; class Alphaproteobacteria; order Rhodobacterales; family Rhodobacteraceae; genus JAAFHS01. Next base: position 4,561 of record JAYSSN010000257.1, read on the forward strand.
GGGGCGAAGGCGTTTCACCCGCAACGATTGCGGGGCTGGACGTGTCGGGCCATTCCGAACACTGGGCGCGCACACAGGATTTCATCGGGATCATCGGGCGCTATTTCGCGGAGGACGCCGAACCCGATGTCGAGGCGCGGCAGCGGTTGGCCGTGGCGCGGTTGGCGGCGCGGTGGCAGGCAGCACCTCCGGGTGATCCGGTGATCGTGGCCGGATCGACGGGATCACGCGGTACAACGGGGCTGTTGATGCGGGCGGTGGCCGGGCTGCCACAAGGCGCGCTGATCCTGCCGGGGTTTGATTTCGACATGCCGGCGCTGGTCTGGGACGCAATGGACGATGCCCTGACAGGCGAGGATCACCCGCAGTTCCGCTACCTGCGCCTGATGACGGCGCTGGATGTGCGGCAGGTGCGGCCGTGGGTTGATACCCCGCCGCCGAATGCTGCACGCAACCGGCTGATCTCGCTGTCCCTGCGCCCGGCGCCGGTGACGGATCAGTGGATGGTCGAAGGCCAGCGGCTGACCGATCTGGCCGAGGCGACCGCCGACATGACGCTGATCGAGGCGCCGTCCCCCCGTGCGGAAGCGGTGGCGATCGCGCTGATCCTGCGCGGCGCGGTGGCGGACGGGCAGCGTGCGGCGTTGATATCGTCGGACCGGAACCTTTCGCGCCTGGTGACATCCGTGCTGGACCAGTGGGACATTCAGCCCGATGACAGCGCGGGCGAGCCGTTGTCGCTGTCGGCCACGGGGCGCTTTTTGCGCCAGACCGCGGCTTTGATGGGCCAGCGGCTGACGGGCGAGGCGTTGCTCGCGCTGCTGAAGCACCCGCTGTTCGCCAGCGGGGCTGACCGGGGGGCGCATCTGCGCCTGACCCGTCGGCTGGAACAGTACATCCGCCAGAAAGGTGCGCCTTTTCCGGATGCCGCACTGTTCGCGGATTGGGCGCTGCGGCAGGCCGACGCTGCGCCAGGTTTGTGGGCGGCATGGCTGACGGCGGTGCTGGGCGGTCTTGCAACCATCGGACCGCAGGCCCTGACAGCGCATGTGCAGCAGCATCTGGCGTTGTCCGAAACACTGGCGCGGGGGGTTGACGGGGATGCGTCGGGCGCTTTGTGGACGACTGTTGACGGGATAGAGGCGCGCGTGGTGCTGACCACGTTGGCCGATGCGGCGGATGCGGCGGGCGAGGTGAGCGCACCGCAGTTCAACGACATCCTGCGCGCCGTGCTGGACCGGGGCGAGGTGCGCAAGCAGGGGCAGGTCTGGACCGATGTGATGATCTGGGGCACGCGTGAGGCACGGGTGCAGGGCGCGGAACTGGTCATTCTGGGGGGGTTGAACGATGGTACATGGCCCGCTCTGCCGCCGCCGGACCCCTGGCTGAACCGGGATATGCGCCTGAAGGCGGGGCTGTTGCTGCCGGAACGTCGGATCGGGCTTGCGGCGCACGACTATCAGCAGGCGGTTTCGGCGCCAAGCGTGGTGCTGACCCGCGCGCGGCGGGACGCACAGGCAGAAACGGTTGCGTCGCGGTGGTTGAACCGGCTGACAAACCTGTTGAACGGCCTGCCTGCGCAGGGCGGGCCAGAGGTGCTGGCCGCGATGCGGGCGCGGGGCGATACGTGGCTGGAGCGGGCGGCGATGCTGGACGAACCGGAACTGAAGGTTGCGGCCAGTGCGCGGCCTGCCCCGCGTCCGCCGGTTGTGCATCGCCCAAAAGAACTGTCGGTGACGCAAATCCGGACGCTGATCCGCGACCCCTATGCGATCTATGCGCGCCATATTCTGCGGCTGAAACCGCTCGACCCGCTGCGCCCCGGCCCGGACCCGCAGCTGCGCGGGCAGGTGTTGCACATGATCCTTGAAAGCTTTGCGCGCCATCGGGGCGGGGCGGATGACCCCAGGGCCCGCCTGATGGCGGTTACCCGGGCAGTGCTGGCCGAGGAGGTCGCCTGGCCCACCGCGCGGGCCTTGTGGCTGGCACGGATGGAGCGGGCGGCAGATTTCTTTCTGGCCGAAGACGCCAAGCGCGGGGGTGTGCCCGTGGTGCTGGAAAAGAAGGCAGGGATCGACCTGCCGGGGGTGGATTTCCGGCTGGTCGCGCGGCCTGACCGGATTGATGTTCTGCCGGACGGGCGGCTGCATCTGATCGACTACAAGACAGGCACGGTGCCAACCAAACCGCAGCAGATGTTGTTCGACAACCAGCTGTTGCTGGAGGCTTGCATGGCGGAACGCGGGGCTTTCGGCGCCGACGTGCCGACTGAAGTGGCGAGTATTGCCTATCTGGGTCTGGGGGCCAGCCCGAAGCTGGAAGAAACCACCATCACCACAGCGATCACGGATCAGGTGTGGCAACGCTTGCTTGATCTGATCGGGCGCTACGCGGATCGCAGCCTTGGCTACACGGCGCGGCGGGCCCTGTTCGAGGACCGGATCGTTCAGGATTACGACCATCTGGCGCGACATGGCGAGTGGGACCAAAGCATGCCTGCCGCGCCCGAAGATGTGGGGGGCGACGCATGAGCCGCCATCCGGCCAGCCAACGGCAGGTTGAGGCGTCCGATCCGGCTATGTCAACCTGGCTGCATGCCAATGCGGGGTCTGGCAAGACCAAGGTTCTGATTGACCGGGTGGCGCGGTTGCTGCTGTCCGGGGTGGAGCCGCAGCACATTCTGTGCCTGACCTACACCAAGGCCGCGGCGGCCGAGATGCAGAACCGGTTGTTCCTGCGGTTGGGCGAATGGGCGATGCTGCCGGACCCGGCGCTGATCGCAGGGTTGCAGGCGCTGGGGCCGCTGGGGGCAGGGTTGCCCGATCTGGCACGGGCGCGGCAATTGTTCGCGCGGGCGATTGAAACGCCGGGCGGATTGCGCATTCAGACGATCCATTCGTTCTGCGCCACGCTGCTGCGCCGCTTTCCCCTGGAGGCCGGGATCAGCCCGCATTTTTCCGAACTGGACGACCGCACAGCCAAACTGATGCGGCAGGATATCATGGAAGAGATCGCGGGCGGGCCGCAGGCGGCCGTCGTCGGGCGGCTGGCGCAGGCCTATACTGCAGACGATGTCGACAGCCTGCTGTCGCAGATCGCCCGCGCCGGCAACGGGATGACGCCCGCATTGGATGACGCGGGCAGCGGGGCGTTGTTCGGGGTGCCCGAGGGCGACTGTGAGGCGCGGATCGTTGACGACGTTCTGTTGGGGAACGAGGCCGATATTCTGCAAACCCTGTTGCCCGCACTGGACGCCAGCAGCCCGAATGACATCAAGGCCGCTGCCAAGCTGCGGCGCATCAATGTTGCTGCGCGCAATTTCCGCACGACGGATGCGCTTGAAGACGTGCTTCTTTATGGTGCCAAGGCCGCAACTCCGTTCGGCGCCAAGATCGGCGATTTTCCGACCAAGTCCGTGCGTATCCGACTGGCCACGCTCTTGCCGCAGCTGGACGCCTTGATGCTGCGGGTCGAGGCGGCGCGCAGCCGACGGCTGGCCTGGCTGGCCGCCGAAAAGACGGCTGCTCTGCATGCATTCGCCGCACAGTTCCTGCCTGCATACGCAGCGCGCAAGGCGGTGCGGGGGTATCTTGATTTCGACGATCTCATCACGCGGGCAAAGGCGCTGCTGACGGACTCGGCGGTGGCGCAATGGGTGCTTTACCGGTTGGACGGGGGCATCGACCACATTCTGGTGGACGAGGCGCAGGATACATCGCCCGACCAGTGGCAGGTGTTTGAACGGCTGGCCGATGCGTTCATGCAGGGCGACAGCGCGCGGGGCCGGGCGCGGACAGTTTTTGTCGTGGGGGACAAGAAGCAGTCGATCTATTCGTTCCAGGGGGCAGATGTTGCGGCCTTTGACCGGATGAAGGCCAAGTTCGATACACGTCTGGGGGATGTCGGCAAGACGCTGCAGGTGCTGGACCTTGAACATTCCTTTCGGTCGTCGCCCGCGATCCTGCAGGTGGTGGATGCGACCTTTGCGCTGCCTGACATGCATAGCGTCGGCGGCCCGATGCGCCATATCGCCTTTCACGACCAGATGCCGGGGCGGGTGGAGTTGTGGCCGGTCATTCCGCCCGCGGCCAAGGTCGAAGACGAGGATTGGTCGAACCCCGTTGATCTGATCACGGATGAACATCAGGCTGCCCGCATGGGGCAAAAGGTGGCCGACTGGATTGCCCAGGCGCTGGCCACTGGCATGCAGGTGCCGACCAAAAGCGGCCCGCGTGCGGCGCAGGCCGGGGACTTTCTGGTGCTGGTGCAGCGTCGGTCCACCATTTTTGCCGAAGTCATCCGCGCCTGCAAGACCCGCGGCCTGCCGATCGCGGGGGCGGACCGCCTGAAGCTGGGGGCAGAGCTTGCGGTCAGGGATATCGTGGCGCTGCTGGCGTTTCTGTCGACTGATATGGACGATCTGTCGCTGGCGGCTGTCCTGCGATCGCCGCTGGGCGGGCTGACGGAGGCGCAGCTTTACAGCCTTGCGCATGGCCGCGCGGGGCTGTTGTGGGAGGCGCTGGATGCCGCGTCGCGCGACTTTCCCGCCGTGCATGCCATGCTGTGCGATCTGCGCAACGCGACCGACTTTCTGCGCCCCTATGATCTGATCGAGCGCGCACTGACCCGCTATGACGGGCGGCGGCGGCTGGTGGCGCGACTGGGGGCCGAGGCTGAGGACGGGATTGACGAACTGCTGACCCAGGCGCTGGCCTATGAAGGTACCGAAGTGCCCAGCCTTACGGGGTTTCTGTCATGGCTCGATGCCGACGAGATTGATGTGAAGCGCCAGATGGAAACCGATGGCGGGCGCATCCGGGTGATGACCGTGCACGGGGCCAAGGGGCTGGAGGCGCCGATTGTCATCATGCCCGACACGGCAGACCGCAACCCGCAAGACCGGGATCAGATTTACGCGGTCCCGGATGGACCCGTGCTGTGGAAAACCGCGGCCGAGGACAGCCCGCCGGTGATCCGCGCCGAAACCGAACGGCGCAAGGCCGCTCGTGCGGCAGAAAACATGCGGCTGCTTTATGTAGCGATGACGCGGGCGCAAAGCAGGCTGATCGTGGCGGCGGCGGGCGAGAT
>JAYSSN010000258.1:0-3684 GCA_043720555.1 Rhodobacterales bacterium
GGCTCGTCAGCCGCGTTCGCGCTGACCGTGATCATTGTGTCGGGCGACAGACGGCCGGCCTCGATTTCCTGAAACGCAATGTAGAGTGTCATCATCTTGGTCAGCGATGCAGGGTGCAGGCGCGTATCGGCGTTGCGGGCATACAGCGTCTCGCCGGTACGGGCATCCATCACATAAGCCGCAGAGGGAGCAGCCCCCGACGGTCCGGGGTGCGAACAGGCCGCGACCACGACCAAAACCAACAGCAATGCGAGATTGCGGGCGAATTGCCCCATTTGCGCGACCACGACGGTTGCCCCTATTCACTGCCTCTTGTGCCCCTGTTTTTGGCGGGACATCATCTTGCTGAACAGGCTAGCACAGCCCCTGGGGTGCGAAAACCCCTTTATTTCAACAGGTTTCATGGTTTTTGCATCCACCGGCGTCAGTTTGGCCCGCATTTGGCGCGCAAAGACGCTAGCCCTAGCGGTCAGCCACCAGTTTAGCCACAAGATCGGGGAGATGCCCCAGGTGCTCCACGGCGTGAAACCGCGCATCGTCGTGTGGCGGATCGGCAACCTCCAGCACCCAGGTCAGCGGGTGAGGGACATGCACCCCGTGCCCGCCGGCAGCGATGACAGGCAGCACATCGGATTTCATCGAATTGCCTACCATCAGGGCGCGGTCAGCCCCGTTGCCGTGACGGGCAAAGATCGTGCGATAGGCAGTTGCGGTCTTGTCGGATACGATCTCGACCCCGTGGAACAGATCGCCGAGCCCCGATTGCGCCAGTTTGCGTTCCTGATCCAGCAGGTCGCCCTTGGTGATGAGCAGCACGCGAAAATCCGAGGCCAGCGCCACCACCGCCGCACGGGCATGGGGCAACAGCTCGATCGGATGGGCCAGCATCTCACGCCCCGCTGCCATGATTTCGGCAATCACGGACGCAGGCACGCGGCCATCGGTCACTTCGATCGCGGTTTCGATCATCGACAGGGTAAAACCTTTGACGCCAAAGCCATAGTGGCCGAGGTTGCGCCGTTCCGCAGCCAGAAGCCGTGCCTGCAGGTGGTCCGCCGCTGCGTGACCGGCCAGAAGTGCCGAGAACCGCTCTTGCGTCAGGCGAAAGAACGACTCGTTCTGCCACAGCGTATCGTCGGCATCAAAACCGATGGTGGTGATGGGGCGCGTATCCATGACACCCAGCGTTGCCGCGAATGTGGCCGAGGTGCAAGGCACACCCTCTTTCCCGCCGGGTAAAAACCGCTATATTGAACAGATCTGCTCCCACCCGCCCGAATCCGCCAAAGGCCCATGCCCTGTGACGCCACGTCCATTTCATATGTCTGACGATCCGCAGGGACCGGGGAACGATACCTCGATCCTGACGAAGACCAAGACCAAGACCGCGCGGCCACCATTGTACAAGGTGATGCTGCTGAACGACGACTATACGCCGATGGAATTCGTGGTGCATGTGCTGGAACGCTTCTTTGGCCTGACCCATGCGCAAGCGTTCGATATCATGTTGACGGTGCATAAAAGGGGGCTGGCGGTCGTGGGCGTTTTCTCGCATGAGGTGGCGGAAACCAAAGTGGCCCAAGTGATGGATTTCGCCCGTCGGCATCAGCACCCGCTGCAATGCACGATGGAAAAAGAATAGCGTCGCGCGACAAAAGGAACCGGGCTGCATGTGCAGCCGCCCATGCGATCTTCCCGATTAGAACTGGCGCTTGAAACGGGGGCCCTGCCCCTGCCCGCTGATGGCGTCATCGCCGTCTATGGCCCGCGCACGGGTGACGTGCTGTCATCCCTGCCACAAGACCGCGTGCAGGTCGTGACCGGGTTCCGGCCTGACTACGACGCCTTCGCGGCCCAGGGCTATGCCGTCCGTCATGATGGCGTGGCCCGCTATGCCGCCGCCGTGGTCTGCCTGCCCCGCGCCAAGGCCGAAGCGCGGGCGTTGCTGGCGCAAGCAGCCTCCGAAGTGGCCCCCGGCGGCATCATCGCGGTGGACGGGCAAAAGACCGATGGCGCCGATGCGATGTTCAAGGATCTGCGCGCGCGCACCCCGGTGTCGGGTGCGCTGTCCAAGGCGCATGGCAAGCTGTTCACCTTTGCCGCCAGTGATGCGCTTGCCGGTTGGGCTGCAAAGCCCACAACCATCGCAGGCGGTTTCCAGACCCTGCCGGGTGTCTTTTCCGCCGATGGGCCGGATGCAGGCTCTGCATTGCTGGCCGCCGCCCTGCCTGCCAAATTGTCGGGAAAAGTGGCCGATCTGGGCGCGGGCTGGGGCTATCTTTCCCGTGCCATCCTTGCGCATCCCGGTGTCAAATCGCTGGATATGGTCGAGGCGGATCATGCCGCCCTGACCTGTGCAAAGGTCAACATCACCGACCCGCGCGCGTCCTTTCACTGGGCGGACGCGCGGACCTTCCGGCCGGATCGTCTGATGGACGTGGTGGTGATGAACCCGCCCTTCCATAGCGGGCGCGATGCTGACCCGGCACTTGGCATTGCCTTTCTGCGGGCCGCTCGGCGGATGCTTGCGCCATCCGGTACCCTGTGGCTGGTTGCTAATCGCGCCCTGCCTTATGATCCGGTCCTGAAGTTGCTGTTCCGCACCATCGAGGACATCGGCGGCACCCCCGCTTTCCGTTTGACCCGCGCAAGCCTGCCCTTGCGCCAGCAGGAGCCGCCCCATGTCCCTGTCCATCGCCGGTAAGACCGCCATCGTCACCGGGGCCGCCAACGGCATCGGTCTGGCCATCGCGCGGCACTTCGTTGACAAGGGTGCCAACGTGATGTTCGCCGACATCGACGAGGCCAAGCTGGAGTCCGAGATTGGTCAGGCCTGCAAGGCCGAAGGCGAGGTGCGGATGTTCGCGGGTGATCTGCGCGAAAAGCTGACCATGGTGAACCTGTTGTCGGCCACCTACGATGCCTTTGACCACATTGATATTCTGGTGAATGCCAGTCGCCAGATGGCGCTGTCCGACCCGCTGTGCGCCGAAGAGGACGCGGTCGAGATCCTGCTGGAACAGAACCTGATGACCAGCCTTCGCCTGTCGCAACTGACGGCCAGGCGCATGATCGCGCGGGCGGAAAAGGCAGGCGCCGAAGGCATGATCGGCAGCATCATCAACCTGTCATCCATCGCCGCCAGTCGCACGCAGGCCGCGCTTCTGGGCTATTCCATCAGTTGTGCAGCGGTCGACCAGATGACACGCTCCCTCTCTGTCGCCCTGGCCCCCAAGGGGATCCGGGTGAATGCCGTGGCCTTTGGCTCGGTGATGAGCGCGAGCCTGCAAGGCGCGTTGCGCGATCAGCCCGCGTACCACGACGCGATCATCGCCGGCACCCCGCTTGCCCGCATCGCTGCCGCGACGGATCTGGCAGAAACCGTGCAGTTTCTGGCATCCGACGCATCGGGGTTCATGACCGGTCAGGTGCTGACACTCGACGGCGGACGCGGACTGCTGGACGCGGTGACAGCCCCCGCGCATTGACAGCGGGCGAGCCTTTCATCTGGCAGCGGTGCGGATGCTTCGGCGGTAATCGTCCTGCCCATGACCCGGTGACGGGATTGTGAAAAAATCCGAAACCGACTTGGGGCTATCCTTTCGCGATCTCGTACCAGGAAGACGCACGATGACCCGGATGACCGCCAAGGATTTCGCCCCCGAACTTTTGGAGCTTTACGAC
>JAYSSN010000259.1:0-9639 GCA_043720555.1 Rhodobacterales bacterium
GTTGATTTCCAGATTCCGGGCGATTTTCTTGGGCTGCGGTCATTGCTGTTCCGCACCGCCGACCACAACATCGAGCCGGTGACCGCCGTCGAAGCGTCCGAAGTCGTCGCGAGCGACCTGATTGCTGCGTTCACGCGCACGCCGCGTCTGGCAACTGCGGTTCTGTGGGCCGCATCACGCGACGAGGCGATGGTGGTGGAACATCTGGTCGGTCTGGGGCGGCGCAACGCGGTGGAACGGATGGCGCACTACCTTTTGGAATTAGGGGCGCGGCTGATGCTGGTCGGTCTGGGTACCACAAAGGGTTATGACTGTCCGCTGTCGCAATACCTGCTGGCCGATGCGTTGGGCCTGAGCGCGGTGCACGTCAACCGCGTGCTGCGGGAGTTGCGTGAGACGGGGCTTGTGACCTTTCAGAAGGGCCGTGTGACGTTCGACGACTTTGACGCCCTGGTGCGGCTGGCAGAGTTCGACAACGGCTACCTTGATCATAGCGGCCCGCTGTTGCGCTGACCGCGCGGCGCGGATCAGCCGCGCCCCCCCTGATGACGACCTGCAGATTTCCAGGCGAGGACGCGCTGGGCTGCGGCGGGGTGTCTATGGGTCTGTAAACAATTTGACCATGTCAATCGCGGTCGGATCACCTGCTTCGGCGGCCCGTTCGATCCAGCGCCGCGCGTTGTCAAGCGACGGCGGCACGCCAACCCCCATGGAGTACGCCTGCGCGAGCATCACCATCGCAGGCACATCGCCGCCCTCTGACGCGCGCACCAGCCAGCCTGTCGCCAGCGCGATCTCTTCATCGCTGACGGCCGTGGCGCGCAGGCGGATCGCGTGTTCGCGCATTGCCGTGGCGTTCCCGGCTTCGGCAGATTGCTGGTAAAGCGCGCCAAGATCGAGGCGGGCTTCGATGGCAAGACGCAGGTCCGGGGCCTTGCGCGCCAGATCGGTCAGCACGGCCGGGATCTGACCGGCATCACTGCGTGCGACGAGCTCTGTGTAGAGTGTGACGATCCTGGCCTGATCGTATCCTGGCAGCGTCGGATCGCCGTGCAGTCGCAACAGCCGCTGGACCGCCGTCCGACTGCCCAGAGCAAAGGCTTCATCATAAAGCGCCAGTGCCGTTTCATCGCCTTCGGCGCCCAGAACGCTGCGGTAGCTGTCGGCCAATTGCACCAGTTGCCACGAATCTTCACCTGCCAGATGGGTTGCGATCGTCAGCCAGCGGCGTGCCTCGTCCTGATCGCCTGCTGTGCCCAGAACCGTGGCAAAAGCGACCGCCTCGGGGAACGTGCAGTGCATCGCGGAAATTGCGCGCGCGCGGTAGGTGGCGCGGGTTTCCGGATCAGGCAGGAACGGCATGGCCAGCAGCAGAGCATGGAAATCGCCCCTTGCCGCAATCGCTGTGGCGTAGGCATCGAACACTGCGCGGGGCGTCGGGAATGACGCGGGATCGGCGATCGGCAGCAGAGCCATCGCCTCGCCGTTTCCGGCACCGGCCAAGGCCAGCAGCAGTGGCAGCGCCTCGGCTTGCGCGACGTCGGTACCATTGTCCAACAGCGCCTCGGCCAGCTTGAACGCGGCGCCGTGATCGCCCGAAAGGACTGCCTCGCGGAGCGCGTCGAGCGCGGCATCGCGCGCAGCAGGTGTTGAAGCCTGCGCAAGTGCAAGCGACGCCCGCGCGGTGCGCGCACCGGGGAACTGCCGTGCATAGTTCGTCCAGAATGCCACTTGCGACGGGGGTGCTTCAGTCTGTTCGAGCACGACCAGCAGATTGGCCAGCGGCGTTGCCCGGCCGTAAAGCGCCTGGGTCTGCAAGGACGCCATGGTCATCGGGTCCGGATCATCAGCCAGTTGCGCGAGCGCCCGGTCGGTGAATTGCAGTGATGAAGATCCGATGGCGGCCTCGGCCTTGGCCCAATAGTCGGCCTCGGCCAAGAGCGGCGCATTCGGGGCCTTGCACATAAAGGCCGCTTGCAAGTCGGCGGTCGGTGACACTTCGCCCAGCGTCGTGACGGCATAAATCAACCGGTCAACGACGGTGTAGAACTCTGCATCCGTGTCCGCATTCCCGAAGTCCATCTGCGCGAGCATGCTGATCGCGGCAGGATCATGCAGCGCTGCGCCTTTTTCAAGCAAGATCCGGGCCGCGTCTGCGCCACTCCAGCGGCCCTCATCGGCCAGAATGATGGCGGCATGCTTGGCATAAACCCAAGGCGGAACATCGGCCAGTTCTTCCAGTCGCACCAGCGTGTCAAGAAACGCCGGTTGCAAATCGGGTTGGGTGGGCAGTTGCTGTTCAATAAATCCTGAAAGCCGGATCAGGCCAGCGCGGTCATTCGCTGCTGCCGCTTCATAAAGCGCGTGCGCCAATTCGGTATCCGCCGGGACAAGCGCCCCGGCCTCGTAAACCCGGCCAAGCATGACCTGGGCATAGGGCAGCCTGCCTTCCGCCGCCTTGGCCAGGTAGGTCAGCAGCACATCATTATCCTTGGTCACCAGTTCGGATTGCAGTTGATATTCCGCCACCCGCCACGCAGCGAGCGGATCACCCAGATCGGCGGCGAAGCGATACCAGCGGGCGGCAAGATCATGATTGAGACTGACCACCTCGCCACTTGAGTATTCGCGGGCGATGCGGGCGATGCGGTCGCAGATCAGCGGATCAATCTGCCCGACGAGCGCGCCGAATGCCATCGTGACGGCCAGTTGTGGGCTGATGTCCCAGCCTTCGGGCGCGTCTCCGGCGACCGCTAGATGGGACAGCCTGAGCAACGCGTCGGCATTCCCGCCATAACCTGCCTCCATCAGCAGCGCGGCCCCCCGTGCCGCATCGCGGTCAATCCCGATGCCGTCGGTCAGAAACTTTGACAGTGCGTACTTCATCCGGGCTGAATTTGCATCGCCCTTGTCCAACAGTTGCCGCACCAGCCCTTGAGCTTTCAACTCCTGCAAATTGCCAAGCGCGATCATCTGGTCGATCCGGGCGAGGGTGACGTGATCTTCGGTATAGCTGGGTGAGACGTCGGGCAGCATTGAAATGACGGTCTGAATGGTTGTGTCCCACGCCGCAGCGTCGAGTTCGGCCAGGCGGCGCATGTCGCGGTTGATCAGGCCCACATCGCGGTCGGGAAGCGTCTTGCCGTCCCACGCGCCCCATTCCAGGGTCAGGTCGGCATCGGACACCCGTGGCACGCAGACCGCAGAGACAGCCATATCAGGTGGTTCGAACCCCAGCTCGATGGTCTGCGCCCGCAGGCCCACCGGCATTGCGCACAGGCCGACAATGAACATGCGCAATATGGGCTTGGATCGGTTCGTCGACATGCACGGATTCCTTGTGGAGTTCAGTTCGCGTAAAGGTTTTCGGTGCCGTAAGCGGTATAGTTTCCTGCGGTGCCGCTGAAGACAACCGTGACGCCCGCCCGGCGGCGCATGACGATTGCGGGCAGCGTCGCCAAGGTGGAATCGCCGTCGCGGACCTCGAGATCGAGCGTTAGCGGCGCCCGCAGGGTCACAATGCGCGAGGTGTTCGGCGTGACCCCCGCCAGTGCGACAGTTTCGACCGAGGGCACGTAAAGATCGACGATCGGCAGGTCGGACAGATTGTAGAAGACCAGATCAGCCTGTGCCGGGCTGTTGGTGATTTCGTCCCGCAGCATGTGCAGGCTGCCATCCGTGCCGGTGACAAAGCTGTAGAAGGACGTAGGGGCGATTTCACCCTCGCTGGCCAGATCGCCGACAGCGATCGACACAGGCCCCGGCATTGTCATGACATATGGCGTGACGCCACCCTGCACGTTTTCAAAAGTATTCTCGCCGACGACCGCGACGGTTTCACCGGGCGAGACGATCCGCACAAAAGATGTGTCCGGGTCAGCGGGATCTTCGTAAAGCTGGTTGTCCTGAGCAATGGCAGGATGCGCCGTCAGCGCCGCCATACAGGCAAGCAACAAGGATAGTCGGGTCATCACATGGTGTCCTTCTCGGCAGAGGGGCAGAGGATCAATTTTGAAGCGTCGCTGACCGGCCGGTCAAAGGTGACGGTCAGCGTTTCAAGGTCGGGGTGCCAGATGCTGGCGAACGGTTTGAAGAAACGACCCGATGCCAGCATCCGGTCGCTGCGCTGCATCAGGGCACTTCGCGTGATGCCTGACGCCGTTTTCAGGGTGAACAACGCCTCGCGCGGGCCTTCCGCCCCAAGATCGGCGAGGATGATATCACCCGGTGCGATGGTCGTTCCCCGCAGATCGGCGGTCACCGAGTTTGGTTCCGTCAGCGTCACCGGCAGCGTGAGCGTACAGGTGCCGCTGGCCGCCGCGACCAGTTCTTCCAAAGGATCCGCGCCAAACTGGGCCAGATTGTTGTAGATCGGATTTTCCCAGACAAGGAACCGGGGTGGATTGTCTGCAAATTCGCGCGACGTCAGGTACGATGTCATTGCACCGAACTGGTTGCCGCCCGTTACTGCGTAATTCACCACATCCAGCCCCGAATATTCCGACAGGTAGCCGGAAAAATTGCCCAGGGGCGAATCCGAGAATGATGTGCCGACCAGAACGATCTGCGCGCCTGTGTCGCCACCGGCAAAAATGTCGGCACCGGCGCCCGCGGAATCTGTGGCGATCTCGGTCAGGTGTGCCTGTGCCTCGACCCGGGGCAACTCGCCGGTGCAAAAAGCCTGCAATGTCCGACGCATCGTCGAAAACGCAGCGGTTGGGCCAAGTTCGAGCGTCCGGTACTCGGACAAGTTGAGGTCGGCATAGAAAGGTTGGGCCTTGATCGTGTCGCCGATCGCCTGCGCAGCCAGACGCGCGCCGTCGGACGTCCAGTGAAAATCTGCCTGGAAGAAGGGAGGCGAGTCGGCGCCTGCTGACGACAACGCCGCCAGAATATCCGGGGCCAGCACGCCATGCGCTGTCAGCCGCGTGATGATGTCATCGTACACCATGGATCCGGTCGCGCTGTCATAGGCATAATCGGCTGCGGCGGGTGGCAGAAACTCTGGCATCGCCTGGCTTTTCGTCGGCACGGTGACATAGATCAGGGTCGTGCCGCTGGCGGCGAGCGCGGCCGACAAAACCGCCATCCTGGACATCACGGCATCTTCCATCGGATGGCGCATCCGCAGGTCCGCCAGCACCCGGTAGAACACACCGTCAAACCCCTCGATCGACGGCAGAGCGGAAGCGGTATCCAGCCCGCTGCATCCAAAGCCCGATGTCTGGCCAAGCGCCGGAGACGCCGCGATACCGGCAAGCACGATGGCGGACAGACGTGGAAGGACGTTCATTGCGTAACCTCTGTTGGTGTGGTTGGATTTGCGTCAATCAGGCGGAGCAGGTTTTCAGCCGTGACCCGGACGGACAGATCATCACCGCTGGCAGCCAGCCCCAGCGCAGATCGCGCGCCGACATGGCCTGCCGCCGTATCGGCAGGGTCGGACATGAGTGCGACGCCAAGCTGCAGCGCTGCCTGCGAACTGACAGCACTGTCAACCATGCCAAGGAAAACCTGCGCCTGCGCCAGGTCGCGTCCAAACGGTGCGCCATCCGAATACATCTGGCCCAGAAGTGTCGCGGCAACTGCATTGCCGCTCAGCGCCTGCACGGTCATGGCATTGAGGCAATGGGTCAGGCGGCTTTCGCTGTAGGTGCTGCCATCTTGCATCAACAGCCGCGCGAGGGGCCGCACGGCGAACGCCCGACCGGTGTAGGCGGCGATGGCATAGTAATGCGCGGCACCGCCCGTCGGGTCGGGTGCGCCTTTTTCTTCGATCAGCTTGGCATAGCGGAAAGCGGCCAGCCCATCGCCATGATCGGCAAGGTCGCGCAAGTCTCCGCCACTGATATACCCGCCGCTGAGCATCTGGCGACGCGCTGCGCGCAGGGCCGCGGTGGGCAGGTTATTGGTGCGCCGGACCGCATTGTCGAACACGAACTCGACCCGCGTCACCGCATCGGCCCGGAACATCTGCCACGGCGTCGGAGCGGCCACTGCGCCCAAAGGAAGTGTCATCCCGAGGGCGGCAAGAATTGTCATGAACTTACCCATCGGGGTTCTCCTCATGTGGCAGCACGAAAACCAACGCGGGCTCGGACGAAAGGACCATCAGCCATTCCCTGAATGATCGCAGGACACTGATGCATCCGTGTCAGGCGAAAATGTGGCGCCAGTGCCCCCGGCCTTGCTGACGGTCCACCATGAGATGTCGGCAACGTGGATGGTCCCGCACCGGTCGATCCGGGTAGCACCGGTGAGGACATTGCCATCGCCAGTGATCTGGCCAGAGCCAGCGGTGATCCGCAGTGCCTGGGAGCCAGCCAATCGTGTCAGCGTTTTGCCGACGATCACCGTGCTCCGGGCGCGCAGGACCAGGATGGTGTTGCCCTGTGTCCCAGCCAGGCGATGGCCTGCGACAACCGTGTTCGCGCTGCCGTAAAGGCAGGGCGGTGCTGCATCATTCGGCAAGCTGTTCGTGATCACCGACGAAAAAAGCGGTTCAACCAGTCGGTTTTTGGGGGCGGCCACGCCCCCGGGCGCCGGCGCAAGACATCTCGGACTAGCCATGTGCAACAGCCCGCAATCGTGGGACTGCTTGCAGAACATCGTGCCCGGTGGTGGCCTTGGCCGGTGTGGTCGACAACAGGTATGCGCGCAGGTCATGATCGGCAGTGTTGGTCAGGCTGACCTCGGTATGCTGGTCGATGGTCAGCATGCTGCCGAGTGCGAGGGTCTGATCATTGCCCTGCCGGTTCAGCAGATAGCTCGCCCGCCCTGCGACCACCGACAGAAAACTGGCACCTACGCCGTGACCGTTGATCTGCATCGTCGATCCCGGCAGCAGTGTCAGCATCTCCAGCCTGTAGTCGGGGTAAGAGGCGATCGCCTCGATCCTGCCCCACGCATGGCTGCGGAACGGATGCGACACGACCTCTGCCCGGCCTGCCGATTTCAGCTTTTCCACGACCAGCTTGACCTGCTGGGCATGTTTGCGGTCGGTGACCAGCAGTGCATCTTTGGTATCGACGACGATCACGTCGTTCATGCCGATGACAACGACAAGCCGCCCATCGCTGCGGATCAGTGAGTTGGTGGTATCCAGCGCCATGACATCGCCGTTCGTGACGTTACCGTCATCCGACTTGGTGTTGACGTCATAAACCGAGGCCCAGGCCCCCACATCGTCCCATTTGACATCGAGCGGGGCCAGCGCGATAGCATCACTGTTTTCAAACACCGACCGTTCGGTTGGTTCGTCGCGGGCATCGCGGAAGGCCGTCTCGTTCAGGGTCAAACCGCGGGGTGTGACGCCTGCGCCTGCTACCGCGTCCGCGACCGCGGCATAAGTACGCGGGTCAAGCCGCAGAAATTCGGCGCAGATCACATCGGCGCGGAACATGCTGATGCCTGAGGCCCAATAAGCGTTTCCGCTGTCGATCAGTCGCTGTGCGATGTCGAGCGGGGGCTTCTCGATAAATCGGGCAACGCTGTGCAAACCGTCATAGGTGTCGACCTTGCCGCCATCCATGATGTAGCCGTATCCCACTTCGGCATAGGCGGGGGTAATCCCGAACGTGATGATCTTGCCGTCCGCCGCTGCTGCCTGCATCCGGCCGATGCACCGGTTGATGTCGCCGGTGATCATGTGATCGGACGGCAGGACCAGCAAGATCGCCTCCGGATCATGTTGCAGAACGGCAATCGCCGCAGCCAGGACCGCAGGGCCTGTGTTGCGGCCCACGGGTTCACCGATAATCATGCCGTCGGCCTGGATCTCCAGCAGTTGCTGGCGGACCAGATCAGACTGGGCGCAGTTCGTCACGATGATCGGATTTTGGAACAGCTCGCCCCGATGGCGCTGCACCGTCGTCTGGAAATAGGTGAGGCTACCTTGGCCGTTGACGGGCTGGAACTGCTTGGGTTGGTCGATGCGCGACATCGGCCACAGGCGGGAGCCCATGCCGCCGCACAAGATCAGGGGATAAATGGCGTTCATGGATCATGACCTGTCAAAATAGCTGGAGATATGTGAACGCAGACTGACGAGCACGGTTCCAAGAAAACCGGGGGCACCCAGCAGGCGGATTCCGACGTGCTGATGGTCACGGTTTGCGTCCAGAACCACCGCAGGCCGCGTGGCGCCCATCAGCTTGGCCGCCAATTTACAGCGTCGATTTCAAAGACCGTTATTTGGCACAAAACTCGTACTCCGTTAAATGTGATCCGTGATTTCTGACCAATCGTCCATCTTTTACGGCACGCCCCGACATTTACATGTCTGCGCGATTTCTGCATTGTCAGGAAAATCAAGACAAGCTGTCAGGAAATCCGGAAGAGCGTGTCATGATTTCGGACCGCTACTGCTGTAATTCGCGCCACGAGTGTGCCGCGATCTACTCCATCCAACCGGACCGAATCGCATACCGGACAATATCGGAGCGCGAGCGCAAGTTCAGCTTTGCATTGGCGCGGGTTTTATAGGTGTCCACTGTCTTGGCGCTGAGGTGCAGTATTGCTGCGATCTCTTTTGCAGAGCTTCCGCGCGCCACGAAACGAAGCACTTCTTCCTCGCGTTCGGTCAGACGGATCCCGTTGGCGGGTTGCTCGGCCTCGGCCCGGCGTGGACGGATCAAACGTTCAGCATAATTTTCATGCACATAGATCCCACCAAACGCCACCGAGATCACGATGCGGACCAGTTCGGCACTATGAACCGTTTGCGGCATAAGCCCACGGTAGGCGGCTAGATCGATGCACCTTGCCTGGGCGGAAGCCGGATCTGAGCAGTAGCCGATCAACGCAGTTGTGGGCGACACGCGGGCGACCAGATCAGCAGGTGCTTCAACAGCGAGCTTGGGTTTGCATGGATCGATGATCAAGATACCCGGCCTGCGCGTCGCAATGTCCTGCAGGTCATCATCCGAGCTGCATGAGATCATAAATTCGGCAAGGCGGGTATCACGC
Source organism: Rhodobacterales bacterium (assembly GCA_043720555.1). Classification (GTDB taxonomy): domain Bacteria; phylum Pseudomonadota; class Alphaproteobacteria; order Rhodobacterales; family Rhodobacteraceae; genus JAAFHS01. The sequence goes on from JAYSSN010000259.1 coordinate 8,968, forward strand.
TGCAACAACAAACTGATACCAGTCGCCAGAATTGGATTTGTGTCATGGACGACAATTGTGTTGGAAATTTCAGGGCCATCATTACTTTCGGTATTTGTGCTTTTCGCGAAATTTATCAAAGGATGTGTCCATTATTGAACAAAAAATGCTGTCCGACTCCTCTATCTTCGACAACCGGCATAGCAAGACTACGACGATGGCTTGCTTGACTGCAACTTTAAGGAAGCATGGAACGATCTGTGATCAACTGATCTGGATCAGTTATATGGATCGATTCCGCAAAGAAGCCGCTCCGATTGAGGCTGATCACGAAGGATTTACCGCAGCCCACCTTTCGCCCATATGTGCATTGTTTTTAGTCGATCAGCGAAAAATTGGTGCAAAATCGGCCGGCACGACGTCACTCGCCCCTTGGAAATCGCTTGCTGTCTTCCAGAACGTTCAGATCCATGTGGTTGCGCATGTAACGTTCGGATGCGGCGCGCAGCGGTTGGTGGTCCCAGGGGTAGTAAGCGCCGTTGCGCAGCGCCTGGTAGACCACCCAGCGGCGGGCCTGGGATTGGCGGACGTCGGCATCATAGCGCGGGATGTGCCAGCGGGCGGCCGCGGCAGCGCGAAAGCGGGCCAGCGTCGCGGCATGGGCGAGGTCCGGGGCGAGGTTGGTATTTTCGT
>JAYSSN010000260.1:0-1531 GCA_043720555.1 Rhodobacterales bacterium
GCATGCGCCGTCCCCGCCGCCGTCACCATATTCAACGCCCCCGGCCCGATCGACGACGTGGCCACCATGATCTGCCGCCGCCGCTTCGCCTTGGCAAACCCCACCGCCGCCAGCGCCATCGACTGTTCGTTCTGGCCGCGCCAAGTCGGCAGTCGGTCCTGCACAGCCTCCAAAGCTTCGGACAGGCAGGTCACGTTGCCATGGCCGAAAATGCCGAATACCCCTGCGAACAGCGGCACACGAGTTCCGTCAATCTCGGTGAATTGGTTGCACAGATAGCGCACCAGCGCCTGCGCCATCGTCAGGCGAATCGTGGACTGGCCCATGTGGTCTTCTCCCTAAAACTTGGCCCGACACTAAACGATCACATTGAATATTGACAACAGCAATCTTCTGCAATGATAGTTGCATATGAGGTTTTGGTTGAAGGAGTAAGGATGATGCAAAGTGCTGTGTTTGGACGAGGGCGCACGGACCCAAACGTCGTGACCTTGGCAGAAGGCCAGCTGGCGCTTGGAGTTGGCCGCAATGTATGACAAGTTTGGACTTTTCATCGATGGGCGCTGGACGGCGGCCATGGAGCGCAAAACAGCCCCGGTCTTCAGCCCGGTTACCGAGCGACCCTTGGGGCAGGTTCCGGTGGCAAGCGTGGCCGATACCGAGGCTGCGATTGCGTCGGCGGCTGCGGGCTTTGCGGCATGGAAGGCGAAATCTGCCTTCGAGCGCGCCGATGCGCTGCATACGATTGCCGATGAAATGAAACGCCGCACCGATGAGGCGGCGCAGATGATCAGCCTGGAAACCGGCAAACCGATTGCCCAAGCGGGCCGCGAATGGGGCCTGTCGATCGACCAGTTCCGCTGGTTCGCTGAAGAGGCCCGCCGCATCTATGGCCGCATCGTTGAATCCCGTGTGCCGGGCGGGCGGTTCGAGGTTCATCATGAACCGGTCGGCATTGCTGCCGCCTTTACCGCCTGGAATTTTCCCGCAGCCCTGATTGCGCGCAAGGTCGCTCCCGCCCTTGCAGCGGGCTGTTCCACCATTGTTCGCCCTTCGTCCCAGACACCGGGCGTGGCGATGGTGATGATTGACTGTTGCCGCGCCGGTTCCTTGCCGGCCGGCACAGTCAACCTGGTTATCGGCCCGACCGACGCCACCTATGTGCCGATCATGGCCTCGAAAATTGTCCGCAAAGTGTCACTGACCGGATCGACACGGGTGGGACAGCAGATGATCCGCGACGCCGCCGCAACTTTGAAGAAGGTGTCGATGGAGCTCGGCGGCAATGCGCCGCTGATCGTCTATGACGATGCTGATCTGGAGGCCACGCTGAACGCCGCCGTGCCGACCAAATTCGCCAATGCGGGCCAAGTTTGTGTGACGGCGGATCGGTTCTACATCCACGAGTCCCTGCATGACGCCTTTGTATCGGGCTTTGTCGAGCGCACCCGCGCGATCAAACTGGGCGACGGGATGGACCCGTCGGTGGGCATGGGACCCTTGATCAATGCGGGCCGTCTGGCCGAGATGG
>JAYSSN010000261.1:0-9633 GCA_043720555.1 Rhodobacterales bacterium
CTATATCCGCCTTGCCCCGTCTGATCCCGCCAGGTGGCATGTGGATCTGGCCGCGCCCGGCTTTGCCCCCGGTGGCAACTGGGCCACTTTCTGCCCCGCTGCGGGATCGCACTTTGCCCCGATGGGCGACGCCGCAACGGTCCTGTCCCGGCTTGATGCCATCGCCATGGCCACACCCCACACCACCCGCCTTGCGGGCAGCCCCGGTGAAGGCCGCATCACATGGGTCACCCGGTCCACGCTGATGGGCTTTCCCGATTACAGCACCGCCCAGATCCTAAAGACCCCGCAGGGCCCCCGCTTTTGCCTTGTCGCGCGCCAACGCTTTGGTGGCGGCGATTGGGGCGTCAACGCCGCCCGCATTGCGGGGTGGATGCAACAGGTGCTGGGCCTGACCGAACCCCCCGATCCGGTCCCGTTCTGATCTGCGGGTTTTTGCTTGGCCTGAATAATCAAAAACACCTGCCACCCGGTGCAAGGCCGGGGTCAGTCACAGTCTTTTCCGGTTGCTGAAAAATCCTGTAACGTTATGTAAAACAATATAATAACCAGATACTGTCCGCTGGAAATTTTGCCCCCCCTTGACCATGCCGCGCACAATCGCCAAACCGCGGGCATGATCCCGCTCGACACCCTCGCCCAAATCACCCAGCGTTTCGAGTTTCTCGAGGCCAAGCTGAACGCTGGCGCCTCGCCCGCCGAAATTGCGACCCTGTCCCGCGAGTACAGCGACCTGAAGCCGGTGGCCGACGAAATCACCGCCTATCGCCGCGCGCTCGATGATCTGGCAGACGCGGAACTGATGCTGGCTGACCCCGAAATGCGCGAACTTGCCGATGCCGAGATCCCCGCGCTGAAGGCGCGCATCCCTGAAATGGAACAGGCGCTGCGCCTTGCCCTTCTGCCCAAGGACGCCGCCGACGCCCGCCCCGCCATTCTCGAGATTCGCCCCGGCACCGGTGGCGAGGAAGCCGCCCTTTTCGCCGCCGATCTGGCCCGCATGTACCAGCGTTTCGCCGAAAGTCAGGGCTGGCAGTTCAACATCCTGGAACAGCAGACCTCGGACATGGGCGGTCTCAAGGAACTGACCGCCCACATCCAGGGCGCCGGTGTCTTTGCCCGTCTCAAATACGAATCCGGCGTTCACCGAGTGCAGCGCGTGCCGGAAACCGAAAGCCAGGGCCGCGTCCACACCTCTGCCGCGACGGTTGCGGTGCTGCCCGAGGCGGAAGAGGTCGATATCGACATTCCCGCCAGCGACATCCGCATCGACACCATGCGCGCATCCGGGGCCGGCGGCCAGCACGTCAACACCACCGACTCTGCCGTTCGCATCACCCACCTGCCCACCGGCATGATCGTGACCAGCGCCGAGAAATCACAGCACCGCAACAAAGAGATCGCGATGCAGGTGCTGCGCGCCCGCCTTTACGATCTGGAACGCGACCGGGTCAACGCCGCCCGCTCTGCCGATCGCAAGGCGCAGGTCGGCACTGGCGACCGGTCCGAGCGCATCCGCACCTACAACTTTCCGCAGGGGCGCATGACCGACCACCGCATCAACCTGACCCTCTATGCGCTGCCCCAGATCATGGCGGGGGATCTCACTGAAATCATCGACGCCCTGACCGCCCGCGACCAGGCCGAAAAACTGGCCGAGATGGAAGGATGACACTGCGCGATGCCATCCGCGCGGCAACGCTGACCCTGACCGCGGCGGGTATCGAAAGCGCCGCCCGCGACGCCCGCCTGCTGGTCGCCCACGCGGCGGGCATCCCGCCCGACCGCCTGACCCTGCACGAAGGCGACGCGCTGCAACCCGCGGCCGGGCACTGCCTGACCGCCATGCTGTCGCGCCGCGCCGCCCGCCAACCCGTGTCCCAGATCACCGGCAGCCGCCTGTTCTGGGGCCGCGCGTTCCGCGTGACCCAAGCCACCCTTGATCCGCGCCCCGAAACCGAAACCCTGGTGGCGACGGCGCTCGAATCCCCATTCCAGAACATGCTTGACCTTGGCACCGGTACCGGCTGCATCCTGCTGTCGTGCCTCGCCGATCAGCCCGCAGCCCACGGCACCGGCACGGACCTCTCACCCGACGCCCTTGCCGTGGCCCAGGGCAACGCCACCCGGCACGGCCTTGCCGCCCGCGCCACCTTCCATCTGTCCGACTGGTTCCGCGCGGTGCAGGGCCGCTTTGACCTGATCGTATCAAATCCACCCTACATCGCTGCCGATGAAATGGCAGCCCTCGCCCCGGACGTGCGCGACTGGGAACCGCACCTCGCCCTCACCCCCGGCGGTGACGGGTTGGGTGCCTGCCGCATCATCGCGCAGGGCGCGCCTGCGCGCCTGCTGTCCGGCGGGCGGTTGCTCGTGGAAATCGGCCCGACCCAAGGTGCAGCAGTCGCCGCCATGCTGGTGCAGGCCGGTCTGGCAGATGTCCATATTCGCGCCGATCTTGACGGCAGAGACCGCGTGGTTTCCGCCCGCAAGCTGTAATTCACCGGCAGAGCCCCGCATTGGGCCAAGAAAACCCTTGTCAGACATGCCGCCCTGTGATTAACCGATTGGCGCGCAGGGGCAGGGCTCATGGCCCCCCCAACGCGAAATGCCAGCCACCGCACGCCACCATCTCTTCCGCCACATCGGCGACAGGCGTCCGGTCAAAGCCAGATTTTCTGGACCAAAGGACAAGATGCGCTCTTCCAAGTCCCGCTCGCGCTCAAAGGCGAACCGCCCGCGCACCCTCGGCAACATCATCAACCGTGTGTTCGACAGCTCCGGTCCGGACGGCAAGGTGCGCGGCACCCCGCAGCAGATCATCGAGAAGTACCAGTTCCTCGCCCGCGACGCGCAGCTCAGCAATGACCGCGTGGCCGCTGAAAACTTCAACCAGCACGCCGAACACTACACCCGCATGCTGGCCGAGGCGACGCGCGAAATGGCCGCCGAACAAGAGGCGCGCCAACAGCAATACGGCCCCGGTGGCGGCCAACCGCAAGCCCAGAGTGGCGGCCAGCAGACCGGCAACGGCAACCAGTCCAACGGCAATGGCAACGGCAATGCGGGCCAGCCGGGCAATCAGCAACCGCGTGACCGCGCCCCGCGCGAAGACCGCGATTACCGTGACAACCGCGACTTTCGTCAAGATCGCCAGGACCGCGATTATCGCCCCGACGACCGCGCCCCGACCGCAATCGATGTGGTGGAACCCGATGATGATCTGGGCCTCGTCGAAACCCCCGAGACCCAGCCCCAACCCCAACTCCGTGCCGAACGGCCCCACCGGGACGAGCGCGTGATCGCTTCCCCGGCAGAAGCGGTGCCGACGGCGAGCGCAGCCACCGAAGACGCGCCCAAAGCTGACCGTGGCCCGCGCCGTCCGCGTGGCCCGCGAAAGCCCAAGGGCGACGGCACGCCGGAAGCCGCCGAATAAAGCGGTTTGCCGCCGATCTGTCTCAGATTGGCGGCAACCACGACAACAGCCCGGTCGGAATTGTTGGGTTCTGGCGTGGGTCTGGCAAACCAGATCGAAACAGAACGCGTTGCTCAGCCATATGACCGGGCGAGGGCGCAAAACGCTTCCAGCCCGATCTCTTCGGCGCGCGCTGTGGGTGGAATGCCTGCGGCCAGCAAGCGCTGTTCGATATCGGCCCCCATGCCTTTCAGCGACGAGCGCAGCATCTTGCGCCGCTGGTTGAACGCCATCGCCGTGATCCGCTGCAACACCGCCCCGTCCGCCGGATAGCGCGGCGCGCGCAAGGCCGTCAGATGCACCACCGCCGAATGCACCTTGGGGGCTGGCGTGAACGCCTCGGGCGGCAGTGTCATCACGATCCGCGCATCGGCGCGCCACTGCGCCAGCAGCGCCAGCCGCCCGTAATGATCAGTCCGTGGCTTGGCCACAATCCGCTCTGCCACCTCGCGCTGAAACATCAGGGTCAGGCTTTGCCAGAACGGCGGCCAGACCGCCGGCGTCAGCCAGCGGATCAAAAGTTCGGTCCCCACATTGTAAGGCAGGTTCGCCACGATCCGCACCGGACCCGTCAGATGCGACAGCACATCCATCGCCAGCGCATCACCGCTCACCACTTCCAGCCGCCCCGGATAGGCCGCCGCAATCTCAGCCAGTGCGGGCAAACAGCGCGGATCCTTTTCCACCGCCAATACCCGCCGGGCGCCCTCGGCCAGCAACCCGCGCGTCAGCCCGCCGGGGCCCGGCCCCACCTCCAGCACATCACACCCCGACAAATCCCCCGCCGCCCGCGCGATTCTGGCGGTCAGGTTCAGGTCCAGAATGAAGTTTTGCCCCAATGCCTTCTTCGCCACCAGATCATGGTCGCGGATCACATCACGCAGCGGCGGCAGGCCATCGATCGTCCCCACGAAACCCTCATTTTCTGTCCAGAAATATCCCGGGGGCTCCGGGGGCAGGCCCCCGGTCCCGCACTCACCGCCCTCGCGCCGCCGCCATATCCCGTGCCATCCTGAGCGCCGCAACCACACTCGTCGCATCCGCCACACCGCGCCCCGCAATGTCAAACGCGGTGCCATGATCGGGCGAGGTGCGCACGAACGGCAGCCCCAGTGTCACATTCACCCCGCCGGCGAAATCGAGCGTCTTGATCGGGATCAGCGCCTGATCGTGATACATGCACACGGCCACGTCATACCCCGCCCGCGCCGCGGCGTGAAACATCGTGTCCGCCGACAGTGGCCCGCGCAGATCGAACCCTCCGGCCCGCAGGCGCTCCAGCACCGGTGCGATCAGCGTGATCTCTTCGTGCCCCATGGCCCCGCTTTCGCCCGCATGCGGGTTCAGCCCCGCCACCGCGATCCGGGGATGTGCCACCCCGAAATCCCGCCGCAACCCGGCCGCGGTGATGCGGATCACCTGCTCCAGCCCGGCCGCGGTCAGCGCGCCCGGCACTGCGGCCAGCGGGATATGGATCGTGGCGGGCACCACGCGCAGGGCAGGGCAGGCCAGCAGCATCACCACGGGCACATCACCCGCCAGATGCGCCAGATACTCGGTATGCCCCGGAAAGGCGAAGCCCGCCCCGTCCTGCAGCGCCTTCTTGTGGATGGGTGCGGTGCAGACCGCCGATGCCTGTCCCCGCATCACCAGATCAACCGCCCGCGCGACCACCGCGATGATATCTGCCGCATGGGCCGGGTCGGCCACGCCCGGCACAGCCCGTGACGCAAAACGATGCGCCAGCACCGGCAGCACGCCCGGCGGCACATCGTGGGCGTCGGTCGTCGCACCGATTTCGGTGCAGGCTGTCCCGCGCGGCAAATGTGCAGGATCGCCGATCCAGAAGAACGGCACGTCCGTTCCAAGCGCCAGACGCGCCTTTACGGCGATTTCAGGCCCGATGCCCGCAGGCTCACCGCAGGTCAGCGCGACCGGCAGATCATGGCTCACGGATGATCGCCTCGGCGCGCAATTTTGCCAGATCGCGGTCGGCAAAGCCCGCCAGCCGCTGGTTCAGCATCTGTGCGCGAATTTCGTCGCGGTTCGGGCCAGTCTCGGCAGGTGCAGCTTCAGCTTCAGCGTCAGTGGCCGCAGCTGCCGCTGGTGGCGGCGCGCCATCCAGCACGATCTCAGGCTCGGGCGGCAGGGCTGACCGGCTGCACAGCATCAGGAACACGCGGTTCCCGCCACGCACGAGCGCCGACGAGGCCTCATTCGGGTCAAGTTTTGCCAGCTCCAGCCCGACATCCGCCGGCACCTGCGCCATCGGCACGGTCTGCACCGTCAACTGATCTTCGGGCTGCCCCTCGGCCTCGGCATAAAGTTCGGTGCAGCGGTCCACCGCCGCGCGCAGACGGGCCACTTCGGCATCGGCACCGGGCGCATTGGCAATCAGATATTCTGCATATTCCACCTGCACCCCGGATGCCGCAGGCCCCCGCGTTTCTTCCAGATCGCGCAACTGGAACAGCACCACGGCATTGGGCACCTGCACCGGCTCGCTGACGCCGCCCGGCTCCAGCCCCAGCAGCAGCGGCGCCAGCGACGGCGGCAGGTTTTCCAGCGGCAGCCAGTCCAGCGCGCCACCCGCTCCCGCCGATGGTGAGGCCGAATTCTGCCGTGCCGCGGCGGCAAAACTGGCCCCGGCCAGCACGGAGGCCCGGATGGCGCGCGCACGGACCAGCGTGGCCGCCTCCGCCCCCGGTTGCACCGGCAGTACGAGTTCGGAAATCAGCAGCCGGATCGTCGTTTCCTGCGCCAGTTGCGCGATCACGCGGTCAATCTCGGTCTCGGTGATTGTCACGCGGCCTGCGTATTTGCTGCGCACGATATCACGCCACACCAGACCCGCCTCGACGAAGTCCCGAAATGTCTGCGCCTCGACCCCGCCTTGCGCCAGCGCCTGGATGAACTGTTCCGCCGTCAGGTTTGCCCGGCTGGCGAACTCCTCCAGCCCGGCCTGCAACGCCTCGGGCGCGACCACCAGACCCAGCCGCTCGGCCTCGATCATGCGCAGCTTGTCGTCGATCAGCGCCTCGCGCGCCTGTTCGGCCGGATCGCCCGGCGCGCGCAGCAGCGTCAGAAACAACGCCCGTTGTTCCAGTTCAAAATTCGTCACCACCCGGTCGCCGACATACAGATGCGGCGCAAACAGGTTGTCCTGTGCCGTCCCCGGCAGCGCCAGCATGACACTGATCGCCGCTGCAATGACCGCTTGTTTCAGCATGATTTTACCCGTCATCTGCCCCTTCCGCCCCTTTGCCATCTACCTGCGACACACCCGGGCGGGCCCTGCCTTTGTTCCACTTCCAAAGCCGATCAGATCAACTGACAGGCTGAAATCCGTGCTCGGGTCCACACTAGTCGATGACGTGAAGCGACGCGAGAGAGAAAGATCGACCGCAATGCATTCGTTGACATACTCCAGCCCCAGCCCCGCAATCGTGCCCTGATCCGCCTCCAGATCATAGCGGCCAGACAGCTTGCCCGTCCATCCGCTGTTGAACGCATAGCGCGTGTCAAACGTCAGTTCCGAAATTGCATCGGGGCGGTTTTCCACCGGGTCCGGCACCACCCAGATATAGGATGCGGCAATCCCGAACCGCTCGCGGGTCACGTCCAGCCGGGTTTCCGATTTCGTGACGTCGAATTCGTTGGAAAAGACCGACCGGTGCGTCATCACAAACCCATCCGGCAGCGTCAGTTGCACCGCCCCCAGCCAATCCGACGACGCGCCATCCAACCCCGAGGCAACCCCGAACTGGTTCAGATCCTCGTCCCGGATCACCCGCCCGAAATTGAGCCCGAGTGTCCACCCGGTCGGATCATAGCGCGTATAGCTCACCCCGATATTGGCCCGGAACCCGCGCTCGACCGCGTCTGTGCCCGGAAAACGGTCCATCGCGAAAAGGTTGCCCTCGTCGAATTCGACCAGCACGGAATCCTCGTTCGGGATGCTTTCGGTCTGGCGCGGGGCCACCACGAATTGCAGCACAGGCTCGATGACATGGCTCACACCCTGCCGCCCCATCTTCATCCAGGGCCAGCGCAACTCAGCCGCCACCGCCCCTTGGATCCGCGTCGTGCGCCCGTCAAAGTTCAGGTCCTGGTTGATCGAATACAGATCTGCCGCCCCTTCTGCCGCCACGGTCGCCTCGATCCCCACGGGCAGCGTCCAGCTGCGCCGCCAGTCGATGCGGAACGACGCCCGCGCCACATCGCGCCCGTCGCCGATGCCATCGCCGTCGGTATCGGCCGCCACGTCCGATGTGCGCCGGTGTGTGTGGGTCTGGAACCGAAAGCCGCCTTCGCCACCCAGAGGGCCGCCCGAAAAACGCCGGTGAAACGTCAGATCGGTCATCAGCGAGGGCAGATTTGCGTTGATCTCGCCTTCGCGGATCGAATCGATGCCGATGATGCGGCCCGCGATGTATTCGTTCCGCCGGGTGCGGGTGATTTCGATCCGGCTGTTCAGACGGTCGTTGTCGGATATGCCATAGTCCAGCAAATAGGCCGGATCGCTGACCACCTCGCCGCTGAACGACAACAGAAAATTGCGCGGCAGCGTAAATGCACCTGCAGCTTTCAGATAACCGCGCCGCTTGCCCGGCAGCAGATCATCAAAGGATAACGCCCCTTCCAGCGCGATATCGCCGGTCCGGAACGCCTCGCGGTACCGCAGCTCGACCGTGCGCGCGCCCTTGGTGGTGAAATATGGCGTCAGGGTCAGATCGCGGCGTGGGCCCAGCACGATGAAATAGGGCAACTTGATTCCATAACCCAGTTGCGACGTCGCCCGTGCCGTGGGGAACAGAAAGCCGGTGGCCCGGTCCAGCGAGGGATCGGGCATCCGCAGACGCGGGATGTAAAAGATCGGCACGCCCGCCAGACGGAATTGCGCGTTGTCGAAATAGATCTGGCGTTCCAGTTGGTCATGCACCACGCGGCTGGCGCGGATTTCCCACAGTGGCGTGGGGTTGGCGGCGCAGATCTGGCAGCTTGATGCGACAGTCCGGCTCAGCTGCGTATAGCGCCCGCCCACGCGCTGCAATTCGGCCGCGGCCAATTGCAATTGCTGGTTCAGCACAAGGCGTGCCGATGTCAGAATGCCTTCCGTCAGGTCCGCCTTCAGATCAGCCTGATCGGCCAGCACCACCATGCCCGCCCCGTCTTCCAGCACGATCGGTCCGGTGATGATAAGCCGGTCCGTGGCGCGGTCATAGATGATGCGGCTCGCCCGCAGGCGGATGCCGCGATACAACACCTCGACCCCGCCCTCGGCGATCAACTGGCTGTCATTTGCGATCGACACACGATCTGCGACCAGTGCCGCGCGGTCCTGTGCGGCGGCGGGCGCGGCGAAGACGAGCAGCCAGACCATCAGGCGAAGGATGCGCATCAGCCATCCTCCAGATGCAAAAGCAGACCGAGGCTCATCAACACGGCAGCAACAGGGGGGGTCCAGGCCGCAAGGATCACAGGTATTTGTCCATTTTCACCAAGTACTTGTGCAAAGTTTCGCAGAAAGAAGATGAAGAAACCGGCCAGCATCGCCAGCATCACCATCGTGCCCGCCTTGCCAAAGCGTGCATGCCGCATCGTAAAGCCGGCCGCAACCAGTACCATCGCCGCCAGCAACAAGGGCAGCGCCAGTTCCATCTGATACCATACCCGATGACTGCGTGCGGAAAAACCGGCTTTCTCCAGCCCGTCGATATAGGCCGGCAACTCCCAGATCGGGATGGCGGACGGTGTGCCGAAACTGTCGCGGATCGAATCCGGCGTCAGGTCCGAGGGCAGGCGCGCGCCAACCGGTGCGACGGTTGCGGACGTTTCGGGGTTGGCGGCGCGCAAATCCCACGTCTTGGCGTCCCCTAAAATCCAGCCTCCGGCCTCCAGGCGCGCGGTTCGCGCCTCGGTCCGCTGCGTCGGCGTTCCGTCCGGGGCATACGTCAGGAATGTCACGTCGAACAGTTCGGTCCCATCCGCGTTTGAGCGCAGCGCCTGAATGACGGTCTGGCCCTCGGTTCCGCCCTGCCGCAGCCACAGCCCGGAGTCCGACACCGACAGCAAACTGCCGCCGCTGGCCGAATTCTGCGCCCACAGGCGGTCATATTCCTTGGTTGTCGCGGCCACCAGCGGGTTCAGCACGGCCA
>JAYSSN010000262.1:0-3679 GCA_043720555.1 Rhodobacterales bacterium
GCGGGAATCACGGTGATCTCTCCGCGCGCGCCGCATGCGGCAACTGCCATCATCATGACCAGCATCACCGAGTGGCTGCGCAACGTTGCCATATGGAACCGCTCCACCTGGAACCGGACGATGCGTGATGCAACGCCGATGGGCCAGACCTTCATTGGGCCGATGTAGGGGCCAAACCCGTACGAAAGACGTGTCTTTCACACTTTGTCAGGCCGGTCGAACCACGAATTACTACAGCACATAACGCGCAATGTCAGACGAGCGCGACAGTTCGCCCAGATTTGCCTCAACAAACGCGGCGTCCACCCGGACGGCCTCACCCGAACGGTCCGGCGCGGTAAACGACAGCTCTTCAAACACCCGCTCCATCACGGTGTAAAGTCGGCGCGCACCAATGTTCTCGATCGCCTTGTTCACATCTGCGGCAATCCGCGCAAGCGCGGCAATGCCATCCGTGGTGAATGTCACGGCCACCCGCTCCGTCGCCATCAGCGCCGAATACTGCCGGGTCAGCGCATTCTCGGTTTCGGTCAGGATGCGCACGAAATCATCCTCGGTCAGCGGCTGCAACTCTACCCGGATCGGCAACCGCCCCTGCAATTCCGGCAGCAGATCCGATGGCTTGGCGATGTGGAAGGCGCCGCTGGCAATGAACAGGATATGGTCGGTTTTCACCGGTCCGAATTTGGTCGATACGGTGGTGCCCTCGATCAGCGGCAGCAAATCGCGTTGCACGCCTTCGCGGGATACATCCGCCCCCCGCGCATCGGCGCGCGCACAGATCTTGTCGATCTCGTCCAGAAACACGATGCCGTTTTCCTGCACCGCATCCAGTGCTGCGGCCTTCACCGCTTCATCATCCAGCAGCTTGTCCGCCTCCTGCCCGATCAGCAGGTCATAGCTGTCGCGCACTGTTACCCTCTTGCGGCTGGTGCGCCCGCCAAAGGCCTTGCCGAACATCTCTTGCAGGCCCTGCATCTGCATATCCATGCCGTTGCCCCCCATCGACATCGTCGGAAATGGCGACCCGCCATCCGCGATATCCAGCTCGATGATCGTATCGTCCAGCTCGCCGCGTTTCAGCTTGCCGCGGAACATCTCACGCGTTTGTTCGCGCGCGTCCTTGCCCGCCAACGCCTCGATCACCCGCTCCTCGGCGGCCTTTTGCGCCCGCGCCTTCACGTCGTCCCGCATCCGTGCGCGGGTATCGGCCATTGCCGTGTCCACCAGATCGCGGATGATGCTGTCGACATCGCGGCCAACATAGCCGACTTCGGTGAACTTCGTCGCCTCCACCTTCAGGAACGGCGCGCGGGCGAGTTTCGCCAGCCGCCGCGAAATCTCGGTTTTCCCTACACCGGTCGGCCCGATCATCAGGATGTTCTTGGGGTACACCTCATCCCGCAGATCGTCGCCAAGCTGCTTGCGCCGCCAGCGGTTCCGCAATGCCACGGCGACCGCGCGCTTGGCATCCTTCTGGCCGATGATGAACCGGTCGAGTTCTGATACGATCTCACGCGGGGTCAGATCGGTCATGTCAGGCTCGCATAGGGCGGCAGGCGGTGTTTGCCGGGAAACCGGGGCAGGGCGCGCATCAGCCCCGCGCGCAACGGCACCCACCAGGTGCCAAGCGCGGTCACCACCGCACCAAGGAGGATGACCACGGCAATCCACTGCCCGACGCCCGCACCTTCGTTTCCGGCAACGATCCAACCCAGTACCAGCGCGATGTAAATGATCGCCGCCGTCAGAAATGACCGCCGGTCGATGACAAGCGCCAGCGCGGCAATGCCCAGCAACGCGACCGTCAGCGCCATCATCCCCACGGTCCCGCCGGTATTGTACAAGGTCAGCGCCACCGTATTGACCAGCGCCGGTGCCGCCATCAGATGCAGCCAGAACCCCGTCGCCGCGTGCCGCCCGAGGCGGTAGGGATCGCGCATATCAAACCACATGCCTGCCAGAAACGCCGCGACGCCAAACACCAGCGTCGCCATCGCAAACTGCGGACTGTTACGCAGATCGAACAGCCCCGCACCCAGTGACGGCCCGGTAAAGCCCTGCACCGCATCAAGGCTCGCGGTCAGCGCATAGATCGCGGCCAGCCCGAACATGCCCAGAATGAATGCCGAAAACGGCAGCCTGAACCGCCGGTACCAGATTGCCATTCCGATCATCGCCGCCATCGCCGCAATGACGATGACAAAGCGGGGCGAGCTGTCAGCCTCGGCCAGCATCGTCACCACCGATACGAAAATTCCGCCGCCGAACGTTGCCGCCAGCACCATGCTCGGCAGGTTCATCCGCCGCTTCAGGGTAAAGTATGTGGCCCACCACCAGGCAATGGCCGCGCAGATCGCAGGCAACGCCACCAGCATCACCACCCCGCCGAACCACGCCAGAAACCCCGATATCCCGCCCAGCAGGATCACAAGACCGACCGAGACAAAAATCTCGGAAAAGCCCTTGAAGAACTCGAACGGCTCATCCTCCGCCGGCATCGCGGCCCGCTTGCCTGCCCGGTCTTGCGCCATGGCGCGCAAAGAGGCCGCCTGCGCCTCGGACATCATGCCCGAGGCCACGGCAGCGCGCAGATCGCCTGCGCTGATTTCGGCGGGATCATCAGCCACGGATCGTCTCCACTGTCAGGTTACCGTTGGTATAAACGCAGATATCAGCGGCAATCGCCATGGCGCGGCGTGCCACATCTTCGGCGGAAAGGTCGGTGGTCATCAGGCCCCGCGCGGCGGCGAGGGCAAAGTTCCCGCCCGATCCGATGGCTGCCACGTCATGTTCCGGTTCCAGCACATCGCCCGCGCCGGTGATGATGAACATATCGCGGCCGTCGGTCACGATCAGCAGCGCCTCAAGGTTCCGCAGGTATTTGTCCGTGCGCCAGTCCTTGGCGAGATCAACACACGCCCGCGCCAGTTGGCCGGGGCTCGCTTCCAGCTTTTTCTCCAGCCGCTCCAACAGGGTAAAGGCGTCGGCGGTCGAGCCTGCAAAGCCCACCACCACATCCTTGCCGCCCGGCGACAAGCGCCTCACCTTGCGCGCGGTGCCCTTCATCACGGTCTGGCCAACGCTGACCTGCCCGTCGCCCGCCACCACAACCTCGCCACCCCGGCGCACGGCGAGGATCGTCGTGCCGTGCCAGCCGGGAAATTTATCGTCCGCCATGGTCGCCCCTTCGTTTTCCCCAATATGTGCAGCTTGCGCGCAAAACAAAAGGGCGGCCACCATGGACCGCCCGTTGACGCTGACAGGACAGGGTCAGATTGCCGACTGGATCCAGCTGGCGAGAGCCGCCTTGGGCGCCGCACCGACCTTGTTCGACACGACCTTGCCATCCTTGAACATGAACAGCGCCGGGATGCCGCGCACACCAAGCGTGGCGGGGCTATCGGGGTTTTCGTCGACGTTGACCTTCACGATCTTGATCTTGCCCGCATATTCGGTGGCCAGCTCTTCCAGAGCCGGGCCGATCTGGCGGCAAGGGCCACACCATTCGGCCCAGAAATCGACGATGACGGGAATGCTGGACTGGCGCACTTCGGCATCAAAGGTGGCGTCAGTCACGGCGACAGTGGCATTGCCCATGGATTTTCTCCGATTCAAAGGTTGGGTCGGGAACGTATGAATTGCGGCCTGTAACGTCAAGGGATAGCGGCACGGGCCA
>JAYSSN010000263.1:0-32202 GCA_043720555.1 Rhodobacterales bacterium
CCTGCACAAGGCTGCCGGTGATTTCGCCGACGTTCGTGCTGACGCGCGCCTCGATCGCCGCGGGATCATCGCCAAGTGCGGGATGAGGCTCGTAATCGATGGTAAACAGGCGGCCTTCTTCAAAAATCCGCGCACCGGTGCGGGTGTTGCCGACCCGGGCCATTCCGCCTTCGACCGGCGCATTGGTGCACCAGTGCAGACGGTAGGCAAAGGCATGCTCCTGCCCGGCGAGAAGCGGGGCTTCAGGCCGCCAGAACGCCACGATGTTATCGTAGATTTCCTTGTCGGCAGGAATTTCGACCAGCATCACACTGCCCGGACCCCAATCGCCAACCGGTTCCACCCAAAGCGAGGGCCGACGTTCGTAATGGGCCACCAGATCACCGAAATCACCAATGTCGCGGGCGCGCTGCATCAGGCCAAAACCACGCGGGCTGACGTCGCCAAATGCGCTGAAGCCAAGCGAGGCCGGGTTGGCAAGTGGCCGCCAGATCAGTTCAGACCCGCCGTTCAACATCAGCAGGCCATCGCTGTCGTGCACGGCATCGCGAAAATCGTCGAACCGGTTGCGGTTGGTCTGGTCGAACAGAAACATCGAGGTTTCGGGCGCAATCCCGACCTCGGCCAGATCGACACGGGGGAACAGGGTGCACGACACGTCCATGCGCGTGGTATCGCCTTTGGCGATGGTGAACGTATAGGCACCCGCCACGCTGGGGCTGTCAAGCAGGGCGTGGATCGTCACTTCGGCTGCTGTCGGATCGGCGGCTTCGACCCAGAATTCGCGGAAATTGGGGAATTCCTCGCCATCCGCGCTGCCGGTACCCAGCGCCAGACCACGGGCCGACAGCCCGTAGGCCTGCCCGCGCCCGATCGCGCGGAAATAGCTGGCGCCCTGAAACACCGCGTATTCCTGAAACAAGCCGTCCTGTTCCAGTTCGCCCAGCAGACGAAAGCCGGAAAACCCCATGCCTTCTTCGGGCAGCGTCGGAAAGCGGTCGGTCATATCGAAGGTGCGCAGCTCAAAGACGACGGGGCGCGACTGGCCCGCTTCGACGGCGTTGATTATGGCAGGTTGCGTGAAATAAAGGCCCGCAGGAAAGAATTCCACCTGTGCGGCCTGCCCGGTAGTGCGCCACAGGGAATGGCGGGTGTCGAACCAGATTTCCCGGAACTGGTCATAGCTGAGGTCCAGCCATCCCTGCGGGACAGTGGGCGGCGCGGCATACGAGACCGCGGCCAGCGCGCTGGCCTTGGCGCGCACGACCGCCGCATCAAAGGGCGTGGCCTCACCAAGGGTCATCCCCGCGCGCTCAGGCACATTCTGGGCCAACGCGGGGTGACCTGCGACGGCAGCCAGGCTGGCCAACAGGGAAAGCGTCTCGCGACGTGTCACAATTGTCATGTCCGCACCTTTGTCGTGGAAAAATCTGCGGGCAGCGCGTCACGGCTCGCAGCCGCTACAGTGTCGCCATTCACCGCGCGCCATGGCTGGCGCTTCAGATAACCGACGAAATACGCGACCGCCGTGATCAGCGCAAAACCAGACATGTTCGCGAACGCGGTGCCGAGCGGGGTACGCCCCAGCACGTCAATCAGCACGCCCAGCAGGCGGGCCAGCACCATCGACGCCATGAACACGGCAAGGGACTGCTGACCGACCCGCGACACGACCCGAACAATGCCCGACACGCGGCCGCCGGATATCAGCCGCGCGCCTTTTGGCCCGACGGCAACCCAGCCGATGTAGGCGATGCT
The DNA here is from genome assembly GCA_043720555.1 of Rhodobacterales bacterium. Lineage (GTDB taxonomy): Bacteria > Pseudomonadota > Alphaproteobacteria > Rhodobacterales > Rhodobacteraceae > JAAFHS01. Next base: position 1,759 of record JAYSSN010000263.1, read on the forward strand.
GAGGAAGTGGACAAAGCGCAGGATCCCGAAATGCGTCTTGTCAAACAGCACGCGCCAGTCACCCCGCCATTCGCGGACGAATTCAAATGCACCCACCGACTTGCTCCACGCGAAGGGCACGGTCAGCAGAACCACAAGCGCCGCCAGCACCAGCAGATCGCGGCGCACCGGGGGTACGGGCAGCCAGCCCGACATCAGCGAAAAGCCGGTAAAGAACACAAGTTGCCAGCAGAAGGGATTGAAGAACCATTCGCGGGTGCTGTTGTTGGTGAACCAGTATTCCGCAGGCAGGCTCAGCCCGCCGGACGTACCATAGGCCCATAGCGTCACACTGACGGCCAAGGGCAGCAGGACATGCACGCGCGCCAGCAGGATCGCTGCCGGGACCATGCCAAGGATCACCAGATACATCGGCAGGATATCAAAGAAATTCGGCACATAGGTCAGCGTCATGATGCCGATCAGATTGCCGCCGGTGTTGGTCAGGAACGGATAAAGGTTCAGCGCATCAACATAGTCGCGATCGAACCAGCCGGTCTTGTTCAGCGCGACCATGCAAAGAAGAGCGGTGAAAAACACACCCAGATGCGCCCAGTAGACCTGCCACATCCGTTGCACGATGCGCAGCGTGCCCATCACCCACCCCGCCCGCGCGAAGACCGCGCCAAAGGCGATGGCCGAGGCCATGCCAGAACAGAACACGAAAATCTCGGTTGCGTCGGAAAAACCGAACCGTCCGGGGATCAGGTTTGCCCAGGCGTTGCCAGGAATATGCGCGACAAGGATGAAAAACATCGCCAACCCACGGAAAAAATCGAGCCGTGGATCGCGGTGGGATTTGGCAGGCGCCGGAGTGGTTTCAGGCAACATGATGGCACTCAGCATTCAATAACGAAGGCCCCGAATGGGGCAGGGATAGCGACCCGCTCAGACCGCCTGCTCACGCGCGGACAGGACCAGGTCGAGACGACGCTGGGTGTACCCATCCATGCTGCCGGAGCGTTGCTGTGTTCGCTCGTGCAGCAAAACTTCGGCAGCGTCCAGATAGCCACCCCGCAAGGCAGCCTCAATAGTAATACGTGCAAAAACATCACGTTGTGCGTGACTTCCGCCAATCTGGCGAAGATCCGCCCGTGTATGCTGCAAATGCAGCCAAGCGATGGAATATTCACCTGCAGCAAAAGCCTGCAACCCTTGGGCGACTTTCAATCCGGGGTGTCCGATGATGCGTTCCGACTCACTCTGGCCGGTACGGGTGGCGGACATGCGGGCCACAAGCCGGGCCGCAGCGGCATCCCGTTCGCCGCCGATCAGAGATAACAGGTAATGCAGGTCGGCAAAGGCCAGGCAGCCATCGGTCGCCCGGTGTTCGGACAGATCGGCGAGTTCGTCCCACCGGTGCGCGACAGACACGCCTTCAAGTTCCAGCCGCGACAACAGCGAAGCCGCATTGGCGATGTCGCGGTAGTCGTCCGTCCTGTCCGCGCGCACTTCGCGGTCATAAAGATCTAGTGCGGCCTCGTATTGGCCGAGGTCGAGGTACATGAGCGCCCGGTGCCACCAGACGTGAAAGCGAAAGTTGTTGCAATGTGCCCAGGATGATTCGCGCCCCGATAGCCAGATCAGGCCATCCTGCGCCCGCCCGGTCATGTCATAGACATGGGCGACGGCATGCAGGCCCCAGGCATCTTGCGGGGCGAGTTCGACGCCCAGCTTGCCGGTATGTTCCGCAAGTGCGTACTCGCCCGTTTCTTCCAGCGAAAAGGCATGGCAACCCAGCAAATACCCGCGTGCAGGGTGGTCATCCCATTCTGGCAGGATCGCCTCGACCGAGGTGCGCATGTCCCTGGCACGGCCCATGACGAAGTGGATGGCCTGCACCAGTTTCATCGCCAGCGCATCGCGGGGGTGATCGGCGAGCACGGCTTGCATGCGACGCGCGGCGGCGGTGGGCTGCCCATTCAGCCAATCCTGCAATGCCTCGACAAATGCCATTTCGCGCGCGGTCGGGGCCTGCCGGGCAGCGGCGGCGCGCGCCTCGGCAAGGGCGGATCGTGCGACAGCGACCATTTCCTGACGCCCCAACAGCAGGCAGGATATCCCCCGGATCGCCTGCGCCAACGCAAAATCGGGTGCACGCGCTATGATCTGATTAAGGTCCGGCCCTGTCGACGCGGCATGGGACAGAATGCCGTTGATCGTGCGGTTCCACAGCGGAGTATGCGGTGCATCGAGCGACAGGTGCATCCCGCTAAGATCGGTTGTGACAGTCATTGGCGTCATAAACTCCGTGAGGTGCTTTAGAACGCTTGCCCCGGGGTTGCCTTTTATTTCAACTCACGAACCCGCCACGTCACGGGTTGTTCATTTGTTGCGCGGCTTCGTTTCAGAAAACGGGCTGATCCTGTCCGGAATGACACGCAACCGCATGCGTGTGTGCCAGATATCTGACGGCTCGCTTCAGAACGCGCCGTCGTAGGCGCGCTTGCCGATGCGCGCGGCGATGAGGGTAAAGGTCGTGCGGCGCAGCGCGGCGGTTGCCTCGGCCGCGAGGGACTCGGCGTCATCCACCCAGACGCCATGACCGCCAAAGGCCGCCGCAAGCGCGGGAAAATCAGTGCCGCCGAAATCAACGCCAAGGTTGGCGCGTTGACTGCCGCGCTGTTTCAGTTCGATCAGGGCAAGGCTTTCATCGACAAGAACGCAAAGGATGATCGGCAAGCGAAGGTCGCGCAGCGTGGCAAGTTCGCCGGCACCCATCTCCAGCCCCGCGTCACCCATGAAAGCGATGACAGGTGCATCGGGCCGCCCCATTCTGGCCCCGGCGGCGAGCGGCAGAGCGCAGGCCATGGTGCACAGGGCAGTGGACTGGAACATCAGGCGTGGCGCAAAGCTGGTCCACATCTGGCTGACAAGGATGCGATGCGCGCCGGAATCCGCGGTGGCGATGGTGTCTTTGGGCAGCACATTGCGCAGCGTGCGGAAAACGGCATGCGGACCCCAGCTGGCCGGGCCCCGGAACAGCCCGGCCAGTGCCGCGCGGGCGGTGGGGATTTCCGCGCTCGTCCAGCGGTCGGGCGCAATGTGTGCAAGGGCCGCAAGCGTACCCGGCAGTGACGCCAGCAAGCTGATGTCAACGCGGTGCATGCCGTGGGTGCGCAGGACGGGCGCCACTTCGATGACGGTTTGATCGGCACGCCAAGCATTGCGCCAGCCGATGCGCATTTCGATAGGGTCATAACCCAGCAGCACGATCACGTCAGCCATGGCGATGACGGGCAGCAGCACCTTGTCCGCACGCGGTGACAGGCCAGCACCGCCCAAGGACAGCGGATCATCTTCGGGCATCAGACCCTTGCCCTTGTAGGTGGTGATCAGCGGGATGCCGTGATCGCGGCAAAAGGCGGTAATGGCCTGCCCCGCCCCTTCGTTCACGGCATCGACCCCGGCAATGGCCAGCGGACGTCTGGCGGTGGCGAGTGCGGCCATCGCGGCAGCGAGGTCTGCCGTCGCGGGCAGGCCCAAGCGCACCGGCCCGGCGAGGACGGGTGTGGGTTCGGTGGTCAGCGCCTCGGCGACGCCGATGGGCACGTCGATATGCACCGGGCCGGGTTGGCCAGAGGTGGCGATTGCGATGGCCTTGGCCACGGTGGCACCAATGGCACCGGAAACGAGGCGAAGGCTCGCCTTCACGATGGGGCGCAGCACGGCCTGATGATCGAACACCTGATGGGTATAGGTTTCCTCATCCGCCGCATCGACACAACCGGTCAGAAAGATCAGCGGCACGCGGTCCTGCATGGCGTTGGCCACGACGTTGACGGCGTTGGCGACACCCGGTCCGAGGGTAGCCACCAGTATCGGAAGCGCACCCGACACATGCCACAGGCCTTCGGCAAAGAAGCCGCCAGCGTTTTCGTGTTTGACCAGTACAAAGCGGATGCCTGCATGATCCAGACCGTCGATCACCGCCAGAACCTCGCCCCCCGGAATACCGAAGGCGTGGGTGCCCCCTGCCATGGCAAGCGCCGCGCCGATGATGTCAGCGCCGGTTTTGGCATGGGGGGTCATGCGGTCTCTTTCATCCGGTCGGCCGAGGTCGGCGTGGCGTTGACGTGGTCCGTCGGTGCCCGCAGGGCGGTCAGCAGCGGCGCGCCGCCGCATGGGGTGTCTGCAAGGGTGCCGGTCGGTGTCATGCGGCTCATGTGGCTGAATGCTGAAAATATGGGCAATGTCATGGATGGTCTGACGCGGGCTTGCAAGCCAATCTGCGGCGCGTCAGGGACGAAGCGGCGCGGCCGAGGTGAAATCCGGGATGTCATCGGTGGATCCGGCTTCGGCCTCCAGTCCGCTTGCCCAATAGCTGTTCGCAGTCGCGATGTAGCCCGGAACGTCCGCTTCCCAATCCGTGACGACTTCCGTCGTGATATTCAGATAAAGCTTGCCATCCACGATACGCCACAGGTTGGGGTTGCCTGGCACCTTGCCGCCCTTGGCCGCACCGTAGGCGCAGTGCCCGTCATATTGCGGTGCAAACGCCATCGGATCAGCCAGAAACCTGTCACGGTTTGCCTCGGTCGCAAAAGCAAACGTCGCGCCGTTGTATTCGGCAGTGACGCTGGCGCGGCCCGGAATGGCCAGCGGCTGCGCGGTGCCTGTTCGGGACTGCGGAAGGTCGAAATAGGCCACGACGTCATAGCCCGAGACCGCAAAGCTGGTCGGATCAATATACTGATCGCCTGCCCATGATGCGGTCGTCAGCGTCAGGGACAAGAGGGCCGCGTTCCAGAGGGTCTTTCGCACGGCGACGTCCTTGCTGCGTTGAAGCGACAAGGGGTGGTTACCACGCGGATATGACCAATTGGGCGATTGAAACCACTGGTGCCGCAGGCGTGATGGCGGACGGGTTGCGCGTGATCGTTTCAGCGCGACGGGTGCCCCGTTCCACCGCAGCGGAACGGGATTACCATAAAAGTGACTGATCGCCACCAAACTTGGAATTGCTGAGCTGTTCAAACTCGGCTGCGAGGTCGGCAAGCGCCGGATCATCCACATGCGCAAGATAGGCCTTGGCCCAGGCAATTTCAAAAGCATCAAGCTTTTCCTTGCCCTTTTCAAAGCTCTGCACCTCACCGGAAAGGGCAGTGACAAGACCGGGGTCCTCGAGCGCGCGCAACATGAAGCCGACGCTGCGCGGAATGGCGCGCTCGCAGGCCGCGAAAAGATCGGCGCCGGTCGATTCCAGCAGCGCCGCTGTGACGGCAAGCGGGCCGACAGCGTGGATGTGATAGTGCAGCGCCAATGGCCCGCGTTCCATTTCCAGCGGCAGGCTGCCGTCTTCGTTTGCCGAGCAGGCCACAAGCCGAACCGAAGCATCCGCCCACTCGACCATCAGGTCATCATTCAGGCTAAGGCCAATGCGCGCAACGGCAAGCGCTGCCCAGGCCCGCAGGTTGTTGCGGCTGGCGCGGGGCGGGGCCTCATTGTCAAAGAATGTCATCGTCTGATCGGCGCGGCTGGCAAGCCAGCCTTCGATCAGTGCCTTGCGTTCGGCATCATCGGTCGCAAACGGCAGCGCGTTGGCATAGGCGAATGCGATCCCGCCAACCCGGCTGGGAACCGATATGCCGGCAGCTTCCGTCTTGATATCGCTAAGGGCATCCACTTTCGCCCACGCCGCAATCCGATCGAGGACGCAGTCGGCGGATTTTGTGGCACTTTCACCTTCACGGGTCTGCGCGCGGTTGGATTCGCGTGCCAGGTCGGTGATGAAATCATCAATCGGACCAAGTGCCGCTTCGACCGCAGCATTGCCGCTTTCATCAAAGTCGGAGCGGGTTTTGCTGTCTGCCGTATAGCGGCTGGGATACCCGAGGGACACCACCGGAATGGCAGGCGCAAAGCAGACCTGGTCATCCTCGGCCCCTGCCTCGTCGACGACCTTGACAGCCGTGCTGCCCGGATCGGCGGATGGTATCTGCTGTGCGGCGGCAGCCCCCGCAACAAGGCAAGCCATAGCGCCAAGCCGGATCAGTTGCCCGATGTGAGGTGCAAGCGTCACTGTGTCTCCTTTCCGGTCAGATCAAGGGATTTCACAAGGATTGCTGCTTCGGTATTTCCGAGGCTCGCGGCCTTGTTCAGCCAGACGAGGGCCTGCTCGGGTGATGCCCCGCCCGGAACCCCTACACCGAACGCGAGGGATTTCGCATATTCAACCATCGCTTCGACATCTCCACCTTCGGACGCCCGGGCAAGCCACATCGTTGCAACCTCGACGTCAGAGGGTGTTGTCGCGGCTGCGCGGGCCAAGAGGCCATATTCGCGCATTGCGATGGGTTGGCCCGCTTCGGCAGCCGTCAGGTAAAGCGCGATCGGATCAATACGGGTATAAGCCGCCTGCTGAATCGCGGCATCGTCACCTTCAAGCCGTGCGAGCACCTGTGGCAGCTCTTCGGGTTCGCTCAGCTTGACCAGATCGACATAAAGGTCGGCCGCGCGGCGTGGATCATAGGCTGCGGTATCGTCGTCCGAGAAGTGGGCGAGCAGGCGGTTGACGGCGGTCTTGTTGCCGGCCTGATACGCAACTTCGTAGAATTCAAACGCACGCGCCACATCTGCCGCCGTGCCGTGCCGAACGAGCGTATCGGCCAGCTGTGTCAGCCGCCAATCATCACCTTCGGTCAGATAGTCGCTGATGTTGATCCAGGTCTGAAAGCTTTCATCATCATTCGCCTGACCAAGAACATCGGCAAACTTGACGACCTCGTCAAAACTGCATGCGGTAGCGACGGTCGCGCGGCGTTTGTAGTCTTGGGCACGCGCCGGATCATCCAGACGGGGGATCGCGAGCAACAGCGCGTCAAAGTCGCCTCTGTCGTCGATCACCTTGGCATATGCCGCAAAGACTGCGTCCAGGGTCGGGAAGGTGGCCGGATCAGCCTTGACGAGCAAAGCCATGGCGGCACCATGGCCTTCGGCGGCAAGCGGCAGCAACACGGCAAGCGCCTCGGCCTTTGCTTCGGCGCGGGGGCGGGCAACGTCAAGAAGCGCGGCGGCAAGATAGATCCCGGCGCCCTGTTCACCTGCGGTGATCGCTTCGCGGAAGAACCCCAGGGCAATGTCACGCTCGGCGCTGGTCTTGGCAAGTTTCATCGCAAGGTTGCCGCGCGCCTGAAGCACGTTTTCAAAGCGCGTCGCGTAATCATCCCAGAACTCTTTCTGCACGACGGAAAAGTCACCCTTTTCAATCAACGCCATATACAGGGCGAGCGAACTCGGGCGGCCATAAAGCGCCTGACTTTGCAGCCGGGCGATCAGCAGCGGATCTTTCGATGCGGCCAGTTCAAGCAGTTCTTTTTCGTCAAAGTTTGCGGTACCCGACGCCGTTGCTGCTTCGACGTCACGCCAATACTCTGCCTCTTCTTTTTGCGGCGCGGCAGGAGCGCGGCAGATGAAGGCCCGCTGAAGATCGACCATGGATGTGGTTTTGCCTGCGTTCTGAACCGCATAAATCAGCGAGTCGATCGCGGCATAGAAATCTTTCGGGGTTTCGGCATAGCGCATGTGCATCATCGCCAGACGTTGCATCGCCTCGCTATCCTGGGTGTCTGCCGCGGTTTGCAGGAAAGCGATGGCCTCGGCCTCGCCCGCCCAGCGACCTTTGCGCCCGAGCACCTGATCCGCCGCTGCGGTGAAGGCCCATGGCGGCGCTTGACCACGGTCAACAAGCGTTATGAGTGACGCATAGTACGCATCTTTTTTGGCCGGGTTCGTCTTTGCCTGCGCCTGCAGGAACAGCGTGTTGCGAATCAGGCCGCCGCGGTCGCCATAGGCCGCCGCGCGTGCGTACAGCTCTTCGGCGCGCGCAAGATCACGCGGAACCAGCGCCCCGATTTCGTAGACGCGGCCAAGGCTGACCTCGGCATATGCGCTGCCCCCTTCGGCGGCGAGCGTCAGGTACTTCAGGAAAACATCGTTGTCCTTTTCGATCTCTTCGGACCGCATATGGTATTCGGCGACCTTCCAGGCGGCATTTGCATCGCCAAGATCGGCAGCAAAGCGATACCAGCGTTCAGAGAGTTGGTAGTTCTGTGTGACGATTTCGCCGCTTTTGTATTCGCGTGCGATGCGCGTAACCCGGTCGCAGATCTGCGGGTCAAGCTGCCCGACGAGGGCGCCAAACGCCATCATGGTTGCAATTTCCGGGTCGACATCCCAGCCAGACACGTCCTGACCGGCAATCTGCATTGACACCAGTTCAAGGATCGCGTCGGCATTTCCGCCATTTGCCGCAGCGATCAGAAGGCGGCGGCCTTCGTCCTTGTCCGCCTCAATTCCGATGCCGCGCGTCAAAAGATCGGCCAACGCCTTCTGGATGCGGGGCGATGTTGCCTGATCGGATGCCAGCAGCTGCTCCACAAGGCGCTGGTTGGTCAGTTCACGCAGCTTTCCGGCCGCCACCATCAGGTTGATGCGTTCCACCAACTGCTTGGCGTCGTCCATCTTGGGGTCGATGGTGGGCATCAGCGCGATCATGCTTTCGACGGTGTCATACCACCGCACCGGATCAACCTCGACCAGGCGGAGGATGTCCTGCCTGACCATCTCGATCGACATCCCTGCGAGCGAGGCGCCATCCCACGTTTCCCATGTCTTCAACATGATTTCGTCAGGCGCGCGCGCTGCACAGATGTTGGTATCGTCGATCTGTGGCGGCTCGAATACCAGGTCGATGGTTTCCGCCGCAGCCGACATCGGATTCAGGCCGAGCGCGCAGACAACGGCAATCAGACCCAGCCGCAACGGCGGGTTCATCCCGGTTTTCAGCCACATGTCACCGCTGCTGAAAGATGGTTTTTGCTGTGTCATGGCGTTCAAACCTTGGTTGAGTTCGTGTGTCCCGTGAACGCCGGGCCGCGCGCCCCGGGTATCCAGCAGCGCGGCCCGGATTTGTCAGCGCGCAAGCGCGTTAGGGGTTGCAACCGCTTCGTAAGCGCCCGCACTGCCGCGCAGCACGATGGTGACACCTTCGCGGCGCTTCAGATCGATGGCGGGCACAGTGGCCAGCACGGTGTCGCCCTGCCTCACTTCGAAATCGAGTGTAAGCGGGGCTTTCAGGGCGACGGAGTCAGATGCGCCGATCGCCACACCTTCGATGGCCACAGCACTCGCCTGCGGCACAAACAGGTCCACTGCGTCGACGTCGGACAGATTGTAGAACGCGACATCAGCCTGACTGGGACTGCGCGTGATGTCATCGGTCAAAAGCTCACCCGTGCCGCCCGAAGCCAGAACGAAGGTATAGAATTTGCCAGCCTCGACCGTGGCAACCGTTTCTTCCAGACCCGCCGAAATCTGCACCTCGCCGGGTTGTTCGACCACCACGTAGGGCGATATCCCGTTTTCCAGCGCGTCAAATGACGTCGTCTGCACCATGGCCACGCCCATCGGTTCGACAATCACGCGAACAAAGCTTGCGTTTGGGCTGGCAACTTCATCGTACAGTCCGGCGTCTTGTGCCTGTGCCATTGTGCCAACACATGCCAAAGCGAATGCAGTGGTCAGTGAGCGTGAAAAGCTAGAACGGATCATGACGCGTCTCCTTTGTCATTCAAACATAGATTAATCGTTGCGCCCTCAGCGACCGGTCGATCGAATTCGACCTGGATGCGGTGGAGGCCCGGAACATAAAAGGCCGTCAGGCCAAGGTAGAAACGCCCGGTGCTCCGAAGCCGGTCGCCGCGTTCTATGGTGCTGGTGCGGATCAGACCGTCCGGACCTTCCAGCACGAATTTCGCGGTACGGGGCACTTCGGCGCCGAAATCAGCAAAAATCACGTCTTCGGGGCCAAGGACGTTGGCAGCCACATCGGCGACAATGGTCCGGTCGCCTTCGACGGTTGTCGGCAGTGCTGTCGTGCAGGTATTGCCTGCTGCGGCAATCAGTTCTTCCAACTGACCGGAACCGAACTGGCCAAGGTTGTTATAGATCGGGTTTTCCCAGATCAGGAACCGCGGACGCTGTTCCCTGAAGTCAGCCGAAGTCAGATACGACGTGATCGCGCCGTACTGGTTACCGCCGGTGATCGCCTGATTGATGACCTCAAGCCCTGAAAACTCTGACAGAAATCCCGCGAAATTGTTCACGTCACTGTCGGAAAACGAGGTGCCGACCAGCACGATTTGTGCGCCGCCGTCGGTTGCCGAGAAGATGTCGAGTGCGCCCGCTTCGACCGTCGCGTCCTGCACCAGCGTGGTTTCCCACACCGTGGTTTCGACAGGCGGCAAGGCATTGATGCAGAACCCTTGCAGGGCACGGCGCATGGTCGAGAACGCGACTGTCGTACCGACCGCTTTTGATTCGTAAACGCCTGGTGTCACATCGGCAAAAGCGGGATGCCGCTTTATGGCGTCGCCAATTGCCATCGCTGCAAGCCGTGCGCCACTGGATGTCCAGTGAAAATCGGCGCGAAAGAACGGGTGTTCGTCCGCTTCTGCCGACTGCAGCGCGCGCATCAGGTCTGGTGCGACGACGCCCACCGCATTCAGCCGTGCGGTGATGTCGTCATAGACGGCTTCCGCAATGTCGCGGTCATAACCATAGCCCGTCGCGTCAGCGGGCAGAAATTCGGGCATCCCTTCGCTTTTCGAGGGAATGGTCGCATAGATCAGTGTGGTCCCATTCTCTTCCAATACTTTGGCCAGCCGCCCCAGTTGGCGCACCACGCCGTCGTCCATCGGGTGCTGCAGGCGCAAGTCGGCGAAGGTCCGGAAGAATACGGAATCTTCGCCTTCTACCGACGGCATCACCGTCGAGAACTGGTTTTGCGAACAGCCAAGATCAGATTCCGCAATGGCGGTGCCGGCGAAGCCCACCATCAAGGCGACTGCGGCGCAGAGGTTTGTGCAAACAACCGATTTCATTCGGTGACTCCTGTTGATGACTGCACCAGCGCCACAAAATCTGCGGGGCGCGGGCGCGGGCGCACCACAAAGGATGCTTTTACCGCGATTTCGGTGACCAGCCCGGCCGGGCGCGCGCGGGGCACAACCCCCACCGCGACGGCTTGCGGCGGGTCGTTGCTGGTGGCGGGTTGAACATCCACGGGTGAAGGGCGGGGTGCCCCAGGCAGCGTTCGCAGCAGGTTTTCTGCAATGGTGCGCGACCCCAGATCGGGAGATCCCGCAGCGAGGGTCAGCATGGCACGCGCGCGTTCGGTGTCACGCGGCACCTGGGCCGACCCCTTCATGTAGATCATGCCCAAACGAACGGCGGCGTCAGCGTCACCGGCCTGCGCGGACGCCTCAAGATATTCATACGCGCGCGCCTCGTTCAGCCCGAAGGGTTGACCACGCAGATACATGTCGGACAACGCCTGTGCGGCGATGCCGTTGCCAGTCCGTGCTTGAACCACCAACGCGTCTTCGACATTCCGCAATTGTGCTTCCGAAAGCGTGACCTGCCCCCCCATCAGAAGCGACACGAGCCGCCGGACGGCAAAGTCGCGCCCGGTGCGGGCGGCGACCGCGTAGTAGTGAATCGCATCGTCAACCAGCGCCGGATCCTGTTCGGCCTCAAGCACCTGAGCCACTTTGAAGGCAGCAAGCCCATCGCCCACGTCGGCAAGGCTACGCAATTGCGCGTAAGTCAGCGGTTCGCTTTTGACCATGCGCATCCGCAGGGCGCGCAGGTTGGGATCGGTTATCTCACGGGCACTTTGAATGCCGATTTCATTCACGTCAGTCTCGGCGATCACCGGGCTGCCCGCTGACAACACAGCAGCAATGCAACAGACCAGCCGGGCTGCGACCATTCTGCGGTATCTGTGATTGCGGTCAGGTTGCACTTTCATCCCCAGTTGTATCGGTAACGTCCCAGATCGACGGATCAGAGAGATAGCGGATCGGAAATTCCCAGATCACCGTCTGCGGAGGCGCATCGCGCAGATCGTCCGACGCGAGATAAGACAGCATCGGACGCGCTGGACCGCGGCCTTCTTCGGCATAATTCAGCACATCCCGCGACAGGGCGACTTTCAGCGACTCTGAAAAGCTCCAGTCCGGATTCGCGCTGTAGGATGTGCCGATCAGAACGATATCGGCAGCAGAATTTTCAAACAGGTCGGTCAATGCGCCATCTGCCGCCGCTTCGGCGCGGAACGGGGTCACCGCTTCTTGCTGAAGGCCAACGGCTGGGGCCAGATCGGCGGTTGTGACAAACGACACCAGATCGCCGGTGAATGCCTTTTCGGCATCTGATTCAGCTGAGAACCCCGTTGTGCCCGCTGCTATCAGGCCGGATTCAGAGACGGCTTCCGCTGCGGCCGCGGCGCCTTCGCGGGTCCAATGCGTATCGGTGCGGAAATAGGCCAGATCGTCGGCGCTGCGGGCGATCAGCGCAGTGCGGCTGTCGACGATATCGACATCGGCCCTCCGCATGTCGGCAAGAAAGGCCGCATACTGGCCGGCCATGGCATCGGACAGTGCCGCCTGATCGGCCTGATCGCGGTACACGTCGATCTTGGCGGGCACCGGCAGGATCAGCAGGCGCACGCCCTGTTCTGCCAGCGCATCGCGCACGTCAACGATCTGGGCGGAGGCCGATTGCAGAACCTCGGGTTCCGCGATGAGGGTTTCTTCAGAGGTGAAAAGCCATCCGTCATCCGCCGTAACCACACCCTTGCGACCTTCGCCGATGGTCAGGTAGCGCGCGGCGCCCAGCAGACCGATGGAGGGTTCACGATGTGGCAGCGCCTGTTTGTACAGACCGTCAAGCTGCGCTGTGGGCCCACCGCGCAGGAACGACGAATCCATGACGATCGTCGGCGATTCCGACTCCGTCAGGAATGCGAAGTTTGCAACAACGGAATAGCCGACAAAGGCTGCGGGAAGGATATAGCGGGAAAGTCGGTAAATGGACTGCATGGTATCCCTCAGAACTGGAAGTACAGGAAGGGCGAATAGCTGCTTTCTGCGAGCTTCATCAACGACAGCACCGCGATCGCCGTCAGCCCGAGCGCGGGCAATACGGAATTCAGCGCGGTCAGGGGCCGTACGGTCATGGTCCCGTCCGCCCCCGGTGTGCCGATGTCGGGCGCGGGCGGAAAGTACGAGGCGCGGGCAAATGCCACCAGCTGTGGCTCGAACGCGGCAACGAGGGCGGACAGGCCGAACAGGATCAGGCTTTCTGCCGAAATCTGCACCGCAATCTCCATCGGGATGGCGAAACCATTCATCCCGACCATGCCACCGTAGACATCGAATGCCTCGCCCATGCTGTGGGCCCGAAACGCGACCCAGCCGATCAGCACGACCAGCAATGTGCGCACCAGGGCAATCGGACCGCCGTCACGGTTCATCCCCAACGCCCGTTCCAGCGCAAGCCATGCGCCGTGCCAGGCCCCCCAGGCGACAAAGGTCCAGTTTGCACCGTGCCACAGCCCGCCCAGCACCATCACCGTCATCAGGTTGAAATAGGTGCGGACTTCGCCCTTACGATTGCCGCCCAGCGGGATGTAGAGGTAGTCACGCAGCCAGATCGACAGCGAAATGTGCCACCTGCGCCAGAACTCGGTGATCGAGCGCGAGATGTAGGGCGTGTCGAAGTTTTCGGGAAAGCGAAAGCCGATCATCTTGGCCAGACCGATAGCCATGTCGGAGTACCCCGAAAAGTCGAAGTAAAGTTGCAGCATGTAGGCCACAGCGCCCAACCAGGCGAGGCCCATGCTGGGGTCCGCCGTGCCGAAGGCAAGATCAGCAATGGGGGCCACGGCATCAGCGAGAATGACCTTTTTGCCCAGGCCAATGGTGAATCGCGCCATGCCATCGGCAAATTGCGCGGGTGAATGGGTACGGTGTTCAAACTGGTGCGCCAGCTCCTTGAACCGCAAGATCGGCCCGGCGACCAGATGCGGGAACAGCGCAATGAAAGCCGCGAAGTCGAAGAAACGCACAGTGGCTGGCACATCGCGCCGATACACGTCGACCAGATAGCTGATCGAATGGAAAACGAAGAACGACACGCCAATCGGCAGGATCAGTTGCCAGTGGATGCCCAGACCAGCAGCATCCGTCCCCATCATCGCAGCGAAGCTGTCGATGAAGAAGTTCAGATACTTGAAGATGCCAAGGACAATCAGGTTGCCAATGATTCCGATGGTCAGGAACAACTGGCACCGCGGCGTCCCGAGGCTGCGGCCAACAAGCAGGCCGAACCCATAGGACCACATGGTGATCCCGAACAGCAGAGCGACAAAATCAATCCGCCACCAGCCGTAGAAAAAGTACGACGCGGCCAGGATCACTGGCGAGCGCCAACGTGGAGGGCTGAGGTAATAGACGATCAGAAAGACCGGCAAAAAGAGGAACAGAAAGATCTCGGACGAAAATACCATGGTTCAGTTTCCCTCGCAGGCTGTGGGCCCGCTATCTTGTTCGGCGGCTGTCGCGAGTGTCGTGAGCGCGGCAACGGGGCCGGGTGCAGACGCGGCAACGGATGCCGCGGCGATGACGAAGTCGGTTTTGTCGTCTTGCTCGGTCGTGGTCAGATAGGCAGGCAGGTATTGCGCAAACTCGCCGCCAAAAAGCCGGGGCAACTGGGCCGACATCATGTTGTCGTCCAGCGTCACCTGATGGATCGAAGCACCACTCAGGCCCTCGCGGTTACCACCGATGACGTTGTGCGCGATCTTGATCCGGCCCAGTACCGGTTGGTCAAGAATCTCGATCCCCGCGATGCCGTTCAACAGCACAGCGTTGTTGCCAAGCGTCAGATCGGATGTTTCCTGCAACCTGATGCCGGTTGCAGCATTGCGCACCACCAGATTGCCCTGCATCTGCGCGCACGCGGCACGGCGCATGACGATGCCCGCATCGCCGCTGGACAGAACTATGTTGCGCGACACGTCAATATGGCGCACCGCCCTGTCCACCAGAATGCCATTCGATGGGGCATCAAGGACAAGGTTGTGGGTGATCGAGATGTTTTCGGCACCATCCGTGACCCTGATGGCCGAACCAGTGTTACCGGTCATGACGTCGTTGTTGGCGATCACCGCGCCAGTGCCACCGGACAGTATCAGCCCACCGGCATCATCACCGTAAACCAGATTGCCCGTGATCTGCGCGCCTTCGGTTCCGGCGAGATACACTGTGCGTGTGTCGTGGAATGCATTGTCGGCCAGAAGTGTCGGACGCTCGGGCCGCAACAAACCGCGCGATACGACCGCAAGCCCGCTGAACATGGTCGTGCCGCGAATTCCCAGCTGGGAAAAACGCGACCTGGTGGCGCTGATCGAGCCACGACCCGCGAGCAGGACAAAGGCCTCAAAATCAGCGACGATCGTGTTTTCGACACCGGCGCCTTCGACCGCAGCACCATCAATATCAATCGCTCCGAATGACAACAGGAACGCGCCTGCCCCCCGGTCGATCAGCAACACCTCGTCAGGTGCGATCGTCAGCGCCGCATCGGACCAGATGATCAGCGGTTCGGTCAGGGTGAAGACATTACCGTCGCGTGAGATGCCGTTCGTGCCTGATGCCGCAACATCGGAAAGCGTAGCGCTGCCTTCGTTGACGAAGATCGCTGTCGGCTCTGCACCCTGCGCCCGAACGACAGTCAGCATGTCGTTGGTTCCTGCATCAATGGCAAGCTGTGTCATCGCAATTTGCAGGTCGCTGTTACTGATGCGGGCGGGGGCCATTTCGGGCGCAGGAGGGACGGTTGCCGCGATCTGCGGCACCGGGTCCACCGACTCAATGGCATCACCGAGTATCACCCGCATCTGTGCCGCACTGTCGCGCGCAACGTCGGCGCGGGCCGCGGGCGTTTCAACCTCGGCACCGGGTATCTTCCAGATCAGTTCATCAATCGCGCCAAGATTGATGAGCGCATCTTGCGCCAGCGCCGGACCATAGCACGCAAGCCCCACTGCAATTGCAGCGGGGATCGTCCAGACATGCATTGGCCTTCCGTCTGTCATCAGCCGATCCTTATTGTGTCACAGCGGTGGATACGGCACACAGCGGCGGCAACCGGGCGGGGTCATTTTTGGCGGCACCAGGTGCTGCGTCCGTTTGCGCGGCGATGTCATGCGGATGGATGAACATCATCTGCATCAGCCGCAACGCGCTGCGTGATGCGTTCACAACCGGCAACGCGAGGTCGGCGTCAATCGGCAGCGTATCGCCGCGTGTGATACGGATATCCTGACCGTCAATGGTACAGATGCCTTCGCCCGACACCACGGTCAGAACGCTGGGACCTGCACCGGTTCCGTTGATGTGCAGCGCGGCACCCGGCTGCACCGTCAGCAAACGCATGTCACAACCACTGTCGCGTGACAGCGTTTCGATCTGGCCCCAAGTTGTGTCGCGGATGATGTGTGACCGCACTTCGGGGCGGCGCTGAACGATCATCTGTTCGACGAGCTGCTTCACTTTCTGGGCGCTCTTCCGGTCTGCCACCAGAACAGCGTCCTGCGTTTCCACCACAATCACATCATGCATGCCGATCACTGCAACGAGGCGCCCGTCGCTTTGAATCAGCGAGTTCGTGGTGTCGAGCGTCATGACGTCGCCGGTCGTGACGTTGCCATCATCATTGCTTGGCGAAATGTCGTGAACCGCATTCCATGCGCCGACGTCATTCCATTCGATGTTGTTCAGTGGTGCGAGCGCGATGGTGCCCGTTTGTTCAAATACCATGCGTTCCGTGGGCTGATTGGTCGCGGCGGCGAAGGCGTTCTCGTCCAGATAGATGTTGCCATTGCTGCGTGTTCCGCGGGCAAGCGCATGTGATACAGTTTGAAAGCAGTCCGGGGCGAGGCGGCGGAACTCTTCAACCATGGTGTCGGCACGGAACAGACTGATGCCCGATGCCCAGTAGGATGACCCGTTTGTCATCAGCTGAAGCGCCACATCATAAGCCGGTTTTTCGACGAACTGTGCGACACGATGCAAACCGGGAAAGCCGGTGAACATACCGCCGTCAGTGATATAGCCGAATCCCGTTTCAGGATAGGTCGGGCGCAGCCCGAACGTCACGATCAGCCCATCGTCAGCCGCAGCCGACATCGCGGTGATCGTGCTGTTCACATTGCCCTTGATGATGTGGTCGGACGGCAGCACCAGTATCAGCGCGTCGGAATCGTCGGCCAGCGCAGTCAGCGCCGCGGCAAGAACTGCGGGTCCGGTGTTGCGACCGATCGGTTCGGCGATGACACGCCCATGCAACTGCAACTCGCGCATCTGACGATGAACGATCGCGGCTTGCTTGACGTTTGTCACAACAATCGGGTCGTGGAATGCGGGCCCACGGTGGCGCTGCAGCGTGGTCTGAAAGAACGACAGGCTGCCACGGCCACTTACCGGCTGAAATTGCTTTGGCTGTTCCATCCGCGACATCGGCCACAGGCGTGACCCCATGCCGCCGCAAAGGACAACCGGATAAATTGATCTGTTCACGTCAAAACTCCCTTCAGAAAAAACTGATGGCTTCGATGATCCGGGCAAATGGCGACAACAGCGCAGGCGACGGGTTGACGATGACAAGTTCGGCCAACTGCCCCTGACGGGCAGCGCTCAGCGGGGTTTGCGGAACAAGCCGGAAAGGTACTTCCGGCTGGCCGGCTGCTGCACCACGCGCGGCGAGCGCCAGGCTTGCCTGATCGACAGATGTCGTCACCGTCGTGCCATCAGCAAAACTGGCAGTCACATGGTCGGCGCGCGACAACTTGAACAGATCCTCACGCGGGATTGACGCAGTCAGAACAAGCGCTGCCCCGGGCTGGGAAAGTTGCAATACCGGCTCGCCTGCTAGCACCGTTGATCCGACGGCGGGACCAGCGGCGGTTGCATCGCAATCACACGGCATTGCGATCGACAGCATCTGACCAGTGGTCGCCCGGATCGAAAATGCAACTTCACCGACTGCGGCATCGGCATTGATGTAATCTATCTGGCCGGCGGCGACCGCATTCAGCGATTGTCCTTCGATCACGACTTGCGCCGGGCTTGCGATGGGGCTTGAGAACAGCCGCTGGAACACGATCGCCGATACGGCCACCACCAGCGCGAGCGACATGACCGCCACTGCCAGTGTCCCGAACAGCCTGCTGATCGCAGAACCGGGTCGCGCGTTTGGCGCGGCGTTCTTGCCGCCCGGTGTCTTTTGGACGGCCGCCACACCCAGCGTCTGGCCCAGCGAGACAAGATCGCCCGCGATGAATGAGTTCAGGATGTGCCGCAGCTGGGGCAGATGCGGGCCTGTCGGATCGCGGAACGTCAACGTGGCGCGTCCTGCTGCGGGATCAATCAATTCGATGCCGCATTCGAGGTTGAGCGAGATCGTAAAACCGTCAAAGGCAAACAGCAGCCGCATCAGGCGCGTTTGTCCTTCGAGATTGCGATCGATCAGGCCCACGATTTCGGCCAGGACGAGCGACAGGCTGTTGCCGCGATAGTGGCGCCCATCGATTTCTACGGTGAATGGCATCTGAATCATGGGATGATCCCCCGCTCCTCCGGTCACGCCCCTCTGAAGCGAAGGAACGACCGGCCGCGTGAGAGGCGCGGTGTTCAGGCTTCTTGCTTCGTCATCCATTGTCATTATCCTTTAAAAATCAGACGATTCCGGTCAGCAGGCAGACACCAAATGTCAGCCAGCCGAGCGCAAGCGTGTGTACGTATGTGGACGACCAGGATTTGATCCTGCGGCCGAGATTGAATTGCAGCGCCCCACCCGTTCCGGGGGTCGACTGGCGCGTCCAGCGTTGGCGGTCCAACCGGAACAGGACGTAGCTTTTGACAGCCGCACCCACGATCTGACCGAAGTACAGCAAGAACGGGTAGGTGATGGGAAAGGTGGTGCCGCGCACAACCGACAGTATCCAGCAATAGACATAACGGGTGAACATGACCCAGGCGACGTAGACCGGCACGACGAATGGTTCGACAAAGATGGCGCCCAGAACAACGCTGATCGGACCGGCCAGAGTGGTCCAGATGCCGATCCGCTGGTCGAGGATCGACCACCAGGAAAACCAGCCCACCTGATTGGGTGACAGCGCAAGCGCGCGCCCGTTGGTACGCAGCATGTTGCCAAACCAGCGGATCATCAGGGTAACTGCGCTATCAAAGAACCCCGGCTTTGGCTGGGTTTCCATCGACACGGACGCGACGTCCGGCAGATAGGTCATGCGGTAGCCGTTCTTCAGCAGCCAGAACCAGGTCGATTTATCGTCGCCGGTCAGGAAATTTACCCGCCCAAGCCGCCAATGGTCGATATAGTCATGCTGGACGAGTTCAATGAAATCGGGCGTGGTTGCCAGATCGGCACGGAACACCGACATGCGCCCGGTCAATGTCAGCACGCGCCCGGACAGGCCCATGGACGACATCATGACCTGGCGCTGTGTGAACCGCAGAGAAAACCAGTCGCGAAACAGACCTTCGTCCTTGATCTCGACCAGTTCATCCGTGGTCAGGGCGCCGACACGCGCATCGGTAAAGAACGGGGCCGAACGCGCGACGATATCTTCGGGCACGCAGCTGTCACCATCCACGACGACGACGATGTCATGCCGCGTCGGGGCCTGCCGGGCAATCAAACGGAATGAGCGCGCAAGGGCATCACGTTTACCAGTGCCGGGAATTTGGTCGATCAACAGCGCGACACGGCCCATATCAAGCGGCATCGCCGCGAAAATCTGGCGGATCAGCCGGGCATCCGCGCTGTCAACGACCGACGCCACGATTGATGCGCCCCCGGCCGAGGCATGCGCAGCACGAAAGATCGACTGGTAAACGCGCGTCGTCGTTTCCGAGTCGATTTTATAGCTGGTGGTCAGAAAATAGGCGTGGGCGGCAAACGGAAGGGCGCGATAAGCAGTCTCGGCGCGCCTTCGCATCCTTGGGTAGACGATCTTGATATAGATCGCCGCCCGGATGCCGTTGACTGCGGCCCATGTATAACGCCACGCGCCGATCATGCCAACAACAATCAGCCCCTTCGACACGTCCGCGACCGCGTCGTTGGGGATGCTGGCCATCAAGACCAGCATGACCGATATGTATGCGATGTGACCGAGCATCGTGGTTACCAGCAAATCCCTTCATACAGGCCGTCGGACCGTGCCGACGGCACAATGCGGGTGAGATCGATCATCCGGCGCTCGCCCATGATGGCTGACAGCGGCGCGATTGTTTCTTCATACTTGTTGCCGACCAGCACGATGTCGGACCCTGCGATCAGGCTTTCGATGCTGGAAACAAGGCGGCTTTTCAGGTCGATGTTGTAGTCATTGCCACGGCCGGCCGCGCTCATGTCGTTGGCATAAGCCTCGTTGACGAAGGGGTCATAGACGCTCAGGCTGATGCCCTTGTCGATCAGACGTGCGGCAAGTTCGGCCAACGGGCTTTCGCGCAGATCATCGGTACCGGGTTTGAAGCTGATACCAACCATGCCGACGCGCCGCAGGCCGGATGCATCGATCATCCGTTCGGCCCGGCTGATTTGTTCTGCATTCGCCACAAGGACGGCGTCGAGCAGCGGCGACGGCACCTTTTTGTCAGCCGCGACGGACCGCAGCGCGCGCACGTCCTTTGGCAGGCACGATCCGCCGAAGGCAAATCCGGGCCGCATGAAATAAGGGCTCATCGACACTTTGTGGTCCGAACACAGGATGCGCATGACCAGCTGTCCATCCAGGTCGCAGGCTTTGGCGATGTTCCCGATCTCGTTCGCAAAGGTCACCTTCACGGCGCGCCACGCGTTCGAGGTATACTTCACCATCTCGGCGGTGCGCACATCGACCAGATTGATCGGGCAGTCGAGCTTGTCATTCAGGCTTGTCAGCAACGCCCCGGTCTTGTCGTCGAGCGCACCAAAGACGATCAGGCCCGGATCATAGTAGTCCTGGATCGCGGTGCTTTCGCGCAGGAATTCGGGGTAGTATCCGACACCGAAGTCCTTCCCCGCTACCAGACCGGATGCGCGTTCCAGCATCGGGATACAGTCGCTCTGCATCGTGCCGGGCACGATCGTGGAGCGGACAATGACGGTATGAAATCCATCTTTCCTGCGCAGTGCGCGGCCGATATTTTCACAGGCCGACATCACGTAATCAAGCCCGATTGACCCGTCCGCAGCGCTGGGCGTACCGACGCACACAAAAGAGGCATCGGTCGACAGGATCGCCGCTTCGGCATCGCGCGTGGCGGTAAGTCTGCCGGCGGACACCACGTCTGCGATCAGTTCGGGCAGACCGTTTTCCACAATCGGGGACAGACCGGCGTTGATCGCGTCAACCTTACCTGGGTCCACGTCAACTGCGATAACTGTGTGGCCATCCTTGGCCAGACAAGCCGCCGAAACCACGCCAACGTACCCAATTCCAAAGACTGCAATCCGCGCCATTTCTGCTCCGTTACCTTCGCCTCAGCATCGCCACGAAAATGCGGCAGTGCGGCATCGCAAACAGTCTGCGGGAAGTTAAAGATGCCGAAAAGTCAGGATAAATAAGTACTTTGTAGGGAGTAACCGAAATTTGTTGTCAGGACATTCTAGTTTTCCTGACAGGAAAATTTCTAATTATGCCGCAATGCAGCAACGCATAAACCCGTGCAACAGGGGAGGGCGGGGCAAATTATGAAATGGTCGTCAGGCAGCCGGTTGTACCCAGCCGTTCCTGATTGCGAAGTCCACGATCGCGCGCCGACCCTGGAGATTGAGCTTGGATGTCGCGCGCGCCTTATAGGTTTCGACCGTCTTGGATGACACGTCCATCGCGTTGCCGATCTCTTTGGCGCTCATCCCAAGTGCCACGGATTTCAGAACGGCAAACTCTCGGTCCGAGAGCTGCTTGTATCCTGTTTTCTGGGCGGCGGGCTGCGCCGGGCGCACATCCAGCAGCGCGTCGGCGTATGATGCGTCAAGGTAGATGCCGCCCTGCGCAACGACCGCCAAAGCGGCACGTAGTGTCGTAAAGCTGGCAGTTTTGGGGAGAAGCCCACGAAATCCTGCGGCAAGATGGTTGCGGGCATTGTGCGACGACACGCCCGAACAATAGCCAATCAACGCGGTCTTTCCCTCAACAGCATGAACTTGCGCCACGATTTTTGATGGCACCATGCTGGTCTGATCTGGGTCCAGCAGCAAAATGTCGGGCGCCTGACCATCGCACACCCAAAGCCTGTCATCGTTGGTCAAGACAGCGCTTCGCGCAGACACCCCGTCGAGTTGGTTTAGCAACGCGCACACGCCCTCCGCCAGAAGCGGATTTTGATCCAGAACTGTGATGGCCGTCCTCAGATCACCGGATGTCATGACATGGCTCCAAGAATACGGTTGGCGCACAGGGCTATTTGCGCGGGGGACGCGAACAAACCTGTCGAGCGCGTCCGCTTCCCACGCGTGCAAGGATGCGTTGGTGGTGCCAACGCTGACAGATAACCCATTGTTTCACCACGTAACCCTGGTGAACATTCTTCGTGAAACTGCATTCCTGACAACCTTTTGCGCCGAATCCGCATATCTGCCCGGTTCTTGTGCAGATTGGGGGTCGCCGACAGCCAATACCGTGCCCCTGTCCGTTTGGATATGGACCAAAGACTAACTTGATTCTGTGTCATTCCAATTTCGACCATCAGAAATCCACCTCGGATGGCATCCAGAATCGTTCCAAACTCCTGTGCGTGATGTCGGATGTGGGTGATTCAGGATGCGGAGTACCGACATTGGCGGTCCCGGTCGTATCGTCACCCACGGACAACCTGCCCCCACGGTTCTGAAAAATGAAACTGTCCTCGGTCTGGGCGGTGCGTGTTACGCGCGCCGAAGCCATCGCTGCCGAAAGCAGCGCACCCGACTTGTACAGGCCGTTCTCAAGATTCACGTACTCAACCCCGCTCAGGTGCGTAATGCCATGTTCGCCGCTGACCACCAGCTGACCGTTCAACGCAGAAACTTTCACTTCACTTCGCCACATGTCGAAAGACGCGGTGTCAACGCCATCGCCACCGAAAATGGTATCGGATCCGCGCGATGCCTTGATCGCGTCGTCCCCGGATCCGGCATTCAACCGGTCGTTGCCATTACCGCCGATAATCGTGTCATCGCCGCCCATCGTCGAAATCACAGAGCCTCCGCTCATCGCCGTGACTGCATCTGCACGAACCGTACCTACAACGTGGCGTAACAGGATCTGGTTCCCATTCGGGTCGGTCGGCGCACCATAATCTGTGCCAGGACTTACAAAGCTGACCGCAGCCATGTAGCGCTGTTCGGCGGGCGTCCGAACGGACCGATCCACGGTAACTGTGTTGTCATGGTCGAGACCGCCGTGAAAATTGATGTCCCGGTTGGTTTCGCGGACATGCACGTCATTGCCAACGGCTGATGTGTAGGACGCGAACAAGACCGCGTGGCGGGTGTCGACCGCGACAAGGTTTCGGAACGAACTGTCATAGACATCGCGGACCCAGAAGGCATAGCCGTTGCCACTATCGCCCTTGTTGTGCGAGCCGGTGACGGCGACGTCGGTCACGGTGGCATCAATCGACTTGCCGATCACCAGACCATGCGATGCCGGTTCGTCGATATCCACGCCCTGAACCACCGCGTCCTGGCTGGTATTGACCAGAATTGCCATACCGCCGCGCGCCGCTGGTTCAGTGTTTCGGAAGCTTGCCGGATCGGATGTACCGTAGTCACCCCTCACCGTGAAATTTCGCAGTGCGACATTGGATGCAAGGTCAACTTTCTCGACCGTCGTACCTTCGTCCTTGAAGGCAAAAGGCAGCGCCCGATCCAGTGTGATTTCGTTGCCGTTCACCGACGTGATGGTCGCAAGTGCAGTACGGAGCGCTTTATCTTCCTGCCACAACCGGTCGCCAATCTGCTGAAACAGGGCCCGGTCGTTGGCGGCCTCGATCCAGATGGAATCACCTTTTTTCATACCATGCCCGCTGGACAGGGCGATTGTCCGCGCGCCGTCTGGTGCAGCACGCATGGTCACGGCATCCGACATTGTTTCTTTGAAAAGCGTTGCGCCCACCTGAAATGCGGGTGCCCCTTTCATGCTGTCGTCGATTGTTATGTTGGTGGCTCCCGCCCCCGCACCGGCAATTGTAATGTCGTCCCGGTCAATGACAACCGTGTCGTAAAATCGATAGTTTCCTGCCGAAAGGCTTATCGTTGTGCCCGCTGCGGCCCCATCAACTGCTGCCTGTATCTGCCAACTGCTTGCGCCCGCAGAAATCCTGATCACTTGTGACATATGGCCCCCGACTGGTTCTGAGTGCCTCCCGCGGCATGCAATGACCAAGATCTGTCGCGAGTCCAAGACAACTTATGAGAGTGGCCGGAAATAGGCGGTCAACTGTCACAAGACAAAACGGCGACTGGCAGGAACTTGCTGATCGCGATCCGTCGGGGGGCGCAGGTCAGGATTTGGGGGCATTTCCTGAACCGCGAAGCGGCGGTTTTTGTCAGATCGGGCGATACCGGGTTCAGCACCCAGATCCTGTCGCGGTCATGGCGCGGATATCGACGTTGACCGTGGCCGCACCCGCGTTCTGAAACATCAGGGTCAGGGGAAACGTGCCCCCTTCAAGCAGCGGCGCCGTCAAACCCATCAGCATGGCGTGAAAGCTGCCGGGTTCCAGCACGATGCGCGCACCCGCCGGCAGGGGCACTGACATCACATGCGGCATCGATGCGACGCCATTGCTGACCACCGTTTCATGCAGCATCGGCATGTCCGCGGCCGGTGTCGTGATCGCCACCAGCACATCGTCCATGCGGCCCATGTTCCGGATGGTCAGATACACGACGCCCGGTCGCGCCGTGCCGATTGACGCGCGCGCCCAGGCGTTTTCAATCTCGATTTCATCAACGGTCACAATTTCACAGGCAAAGGTCGCGGTTGCCGACATCAGGCCGAAGGCGAACGAAAACAGGCGGATCATCAGGGCCTCACAAGCTGGAGTTCACATAGGACAGGATTTCGGCTGCTCCGGTGACATGCGGACGTTGCCGCAGCCCATCGCCATCCGGGCCCATACCACAGGGCAGCGCGCCGTGCGACCTCATGTAATTGTCTGGTCGGCCCGTCCATGACGGATGCAGCTTCGGAATGCGTGACCGGGCAGACATCAGCGTAATCGACCTAGCCGGAGACGAGCGCCTGACGTTGAGAATACCGGAGTCCACCGGACGGCCGGCGGCATCCCGCAATCGAGAGACCGGGTGACACCCCGAAATGAGCGCCTCCTAGCCGAAGGCGATGTCGGTCAACAGCTTGACGTTCAGCGTGATGATGAGAAGCGCGATCAGACCACACAGGACCGTCAGCCATTTCGGTGCAACCAGCGCGCCCATTTTCGCGCGCGATGCGGTAAACATGACCAGCGGTACGATGGCAAAAGGCAACTGAAAGCTCAGCACAACCTGGCTGAGGATCAGCAGCCGCCCGGTGCCTTCGGTCCCCCACCACAGGATGACAAAGACCGCTGGAGTGATTGCAAGCAAACGTGTCACCAACCGCCGCGCCCAAGGCGGGATGCGCAGACGAATGAACCCCTCCATGACGATCTGCCCGGCCATGGTGGCGGTGACGGTTGCATTCAGACCAGAACACAACAGCGCCACCCCGAACAGAATGGGCGCCAGAGCAGACCCCAGCAACGGCTGCAGCAGCAGGTGTGCCTTGTCGATCTCTGCGATCTCGTTTTCGCCTGACGTATAGAACGCCGCCGCGGCAAGAATCAGGATCGATGCGTTGATCGTCAGCGCAAACATCAGCGCTATGGTGCTGTCCCATGTCGCCATGCGCAGCGCGCTGCGCTTGGACGATTCGTCCAGCCCATAGGCGCGGGTCTGCACGATGCCCGAATGCAGATACAGGTTGTGCGGCATCACCGTAGCCCCGATGATCCCCAGCGCCAGATACAACATCTGTTCGTTCAGCACGATCTGGCTGGTTGGCGCAAATCCTGCGATGACGCCTGCCCAATCGGGGTCGGCCATCGCGATCAGCACACCAAAGCAGGCGGCGATCACGGCCAGCAGCGCAATGATGAACGCTTCGATCCAGCGAAATCCCCTGGTTTGCAGCCACAGGATCAGAAAGACATCCGCCGCGGTGATGAAGATGCCGATTTCCAGTGGAATCCCGAACAGCAGGTTCAGACCGATGGCGGTGCCAATCACTTCGGCCAGATCGGTGGCGATGATCGCGAATTCGGCGAAAACCCAAAGCGGCCACGACACCCATTTGGGAAAGGCATCACGGCAAGCCTGCGCCAGATCGCGACCCGATGCAATGGCAAGCCGCGCACACAGCGACTGCAGCAAGATCGCCATGACATTGGACAAAAGTGCGATGAAAAGAAGTGCATAGCCAAACTTTGCCCCTCCAGCGAGGCTGGTCGCCCAGTTGCCGGGGTCCATATAGCCTACGGCAACCAGATACCCTGGCCCGATGAATGCAAGGAACTTGCGAAAGCGAGAGCTGCCGGTTGGAATGACAATCGAGCGGAAAACATCTGACAGTGAAGGGGCCTCACGGTCATGCCGCCATCCGCTCGAGTGTGTCATGCGTCCGATTTCTGCAAGTGATTATCAGTTGCAAAATGGACGGGTTACTGTGGACTGTCAATATTCCGCGCGGCGCTACTCGGCGCGATAGCGGTCTGCCGCAGCCAGCTTTCCTTTTCGGGATTAACCCGCAATAGCCGCAGGGCGTTGATCGACCCGGCAAAGACGCGGTCGCCCGGCCCCTTAATCTTTGGCATGCGTTCGCCCGTGACCGGGCTTTGGTCGATGCCGGACGTACCATAGCGATCTGGCCGGTCCGCAACGTGGCGGCATCGATCTGCCGTGAGGGACCATGCTGCTCAATGCTCGGGGTTTTCAGGATCAGTTTGGCCAAATCGCGAATGCTGTCGCGGGCCTTGTTGGCTGCAACCCCTTCCGGCACCTCGCCCACCGCGCACAGGAACACATCCAGTGCCGCGTCTTCGCGGCACCTGTGAACAGCGCCTCGATGGTAAAGGGTATGCCCGCCATCCGGGCAACAAGCCCCTTGGTCCTCGCAGCGTTGGTCGCACCACTGCCAGTTCCTCTGCCCGCAATCCGTGATCTGCTCAGCCTGCCGGACTTGCCTGACCAGTCCTGCCACGCCGCTGATGCAATTGCGCGCACCCAGGTGGGTGACGTCGAGGCGCGCATTGCCCGCCTGACGGCGCCGCGGACCGAGTTCCAGCGGATGGTCGCCCCATGCGCAGGCGGGTCCACCCGCGATCCGCCATCTATCTCGCGGCCGCAGATGCCGAAATCGCCGGCTGCATTGCGTTCTGGGCATGGCTGCGGCTTGACCGCAGCCATGCCCTGGCTGATCCCCGGCATGCTTGCACTGGCGCCCTTTGCGTGGTTACTGACCCGGGCTGATGTCGGATTTTCCGGACGGGTGTGTGCCGCCTATGGCGGCGCTGACATGGCCGCTTCGCTGGGTGGTTCTGGATCGTCGAGGGCCTGATGGCCGGGATCTGATCGGCGGCGCAATGATCCTGACCGGAGCTGCGGTCATCCTGCTTGGTCCGAGAACAGCTTGTCCAAATGGGAACCCGAACATGCTCCATATCTTTTCCAACCGCACCTACCGCAATCTCTTTGCAGCCCAGGTCATCGCGCTGATCGGGACCGGTCTTCTGACCGTGGCACTTGGGCTGCTGGCGTATGATCTGGCGGGGGCAAATGCGGGCGTCGTGCTGGGCACGGCATTGGCGATCAAGATGGTCGCCTATGTCACGCTCGCGCCCGTCGCTTCGGCGTTCGCCGAACGGGTACCGCGCCGCGCGATGCTGGTCAGCCTTGATGTGATCCGCGCCATTGTTGCGCTCGCCCTGCCCTTCGTTACCGAAGTCTGGCAGATCTATCTGCTGATCTTCCTGTTGCAGGCGGCCTCTGCCGGGTTCACCCCGACATTTCAGGCAACAGTCCCGGATGTGCTGCCGGACGAGGCCGACTATACCCGCGCTTTGTCACTCTCGCGCCTCGCCTACGATCTGGAAAGTCTGGTCAGCCCGATGCTCGCCGCGGCCCTGCTGACCGTCATCAGCTTTCACGCGCTGTTTGCGGGTACGGTGATCGGGTTTCTTGGATCGGCGGCGCTGGTGCTGTCGGTACAATTGCCCAGTCCGCAGCCCACCCGTCCCAGGGGCATCTGGGACCGCACGACGCGCGGCATCCGTATCTATCTGGCAACCCCACGCCTGCGCGGGCTGCTGGCGCTTAATCTGGCCGTGGCTGCGGCCGGGGCAATGGTCATAGTGAATACCGTGGTGATCGTGAAGGCGGGCTTTGGCCTGGCCGAGGCCGAGGTGGCAATTGCACTCGCGGCGTTCGGGGGCGGATCCATGGTCGCCGCCCTTGCACTGCCACGCCTGCTTGATCGTGTCAGTGATCGCCCGGTCATGCTCGCCGGGGCGGCGGTGCTGATCTTGGGGATGATCGCGGGCCTGATGTCGCTGTCATACGGCATGCTGTTGGGGGTCTGGGCGCTGATCGGCCTTGGCTATTCCATCGTCCAGACACCGTCGGGACGCTTGTTGCGAAAGTCCGCACATCCCGAGGACCGCCCCGCGATCTTTGCCGCGCAATTCGCCTTGTCGCATGCTTGCTGGCTGCTGACATATCCGCTGGCCGGATGGCTTGGGGCCAAAGCGGGGATGCCCGCGGCATTCGCGGTGATGGCCGTTTTGGCAACGCTTTCAATAGTGCTTGCGACCCGGCTCTGGCCAAACGGGGCGGACGCGCCCCTGCCCCATCGGCACGATGATCTGCCAGCGAACCACCCGCACCTCGGCGCGATGGCTGACGCCCACGCGCATACGATGGTGATCGACGACCTTCATTCGCGTTGGCCGACGTAGCTGCACGCCCGCGCCTACAACAAGCTGTGCAATGCGTGCATCAACTTGGCTTGCTTGAAAGGTTTGGCAAGATGCGTGTCAAAGCCGCCGACAATGTAGTCGGCAACCTGATGTGCCATGGCGTTGGCCGTTACGGCAATGGCTGGCACGGGTTGCAGCCCTTGCGCCTCTTCGGTGGCCCGAATTTCCGCAAGCGCGCTCATCCCGTCGCGAACCGGCATCGCGATGTCCAGCAGCAGCAGCGCGAAAGGGTTGCCGTTGTCCATCCCGGACACCCAGGCATCAACAGCTTGCTGGCCGTTCTCAACCTCGGTGATGATCGCACCGGTCGCTGCGAGCATTTCTTTCAGTACCAGCAGATTAACGCGATTGTCGTCGGCGCACAGCAACCTGACGCCCTGCAATGAGCCGCGTTTCGCCGGATCCTCTGCCGCGCGGGTTGCGACCGGCGTCACCAGAGCGGCCTCTGGAAGCGGCAGAGTGACGGTTATTTTCGTACCGCGCCCCAGCGCACTGTCCAGCACGATATCACCCCCCATGAGCCTGACCAGTTGATTGACAATTGCCAGGCCCAACCCGGTACCGCCAAAGCGCCGCGTGGTGCTCCCGTCACCTTGTTCAAAGTTTTCGAACGCGCGGCCAACCTGATGTTCGGCCATGCCGATCCCGGTATCCGACACCTCGATCACCAACGGTTTGCCCGGACGGCACGACACCTTCAACTGGACGCTGCCGCGTTCTGTAAACTTTATCGCGTTGTTCAAAAGGTTGTTCAGAACCTGATAAATGCGGTGCGGGTCGCCGATCCGCAGCCTGTCACAGCCTGCACTGGACAAAACCTCAAATTCCACGCCCTTTTCTTCGGCCTGAACCGAATAGATCGCGTCGACCTGCCGTAGTATTTCAATCGGTGAAAACGGCACTGTTTCCAGTTCCATCTTGCCCGCTTCAATTTTGGACATATCAAGAATGCCATTAAGAACGGTCAGCAGCGTGTCACCTGACTTGCGGATCGTTTCAACCATCCGCTTTTGATTGGGCTCGGTCACAAGCGAATCCAGAACCTCGGCCATGCCCAGCACGCCGTTCAAAGGTGTCCGGATTTCATGGCTCATGTTGGCAAGGAAGATGGATTTGGCGCGGCTCATCTCTTCGGCCCGTAACAGTGCATCTTCGAGCCGCGCAGTCGCCGCAAGTTGATCGGTAATGTCGGTAAACGATGCAACAACCTGCCCCTCATGGTCGCCGGAGGTCAGGGGTGCGGCATTGCATGACAAGACATGCCGGCTGCCGTCGGGCCAATGCAGCGCGAACGTGATGTCCCGCACCGGGCCTCCTGCGGCCATCGCCAGCCTGAACGGCAGCTCCTCATCCGGCAGTGGCCCGCCAGTTGCACGCTCCAGCCGCCAGGCCGGATCGGCGTATGCGCGGCCGATGATTTCGGACCGCTGCAATCCCAAAATGTGCTCGGCCTCGCGGTTGGCAAACGACAACCTGCCATCGGCCGCCA
>JAYSSN010000264.1:0-9568 GCA_043720555.1 Rhodobacterales bacterium
GCTGGTCGCGGCAGGGCTGGCGGGGGCGGCCATCGGGCGGCTGGCGCAACTGCCGGGCTGGATCATCACCGGGCCGATTGTGGTATCGGCGCTGGCCCACGGCACCGGCTGGATCGAAGGGGTGCCGCCCGGCTGGCTGCTCGCGGCCACGCAGGTGGTGCTGGGCACCGGGCTTGGCGCGCGGTTTGCAGGCGTGCAGCGGGAGATGCTGCTGCGGGCCGGGCGTCTGGCGCTGCTGAACGGGGTTGCGGCTTTGGTGCTGGCGTTCGGATTTGCCCAAGCGGTGCATCTGGTGATGGGCGCACCCGTGGCGGCGGCGTTTCTGGCCTTTGCGCCGGGGGGGCTGGCCGAGATGAGCCTGATCGCGCTGAGCTTGCAGATGAGTGTCATCTACGTGACCGCCCACCATGTGGCGCGGATCATGCTGGCGGTGACTGTGGCACGGATCTTCTGGCAGAAATCTTGATAGTTTTCATATATATCATTATGTTATAGTGAATACGGCCGATGCCCTCAGCACTTATGGCGCAGTGCGCAATTGCCACCGGGTGACGGCTTTCTGACATGTCACCACGGCGTGTCCATGCGGTATCCTTGCCCCGGGGAATACGTGGTGACGCGGAGGATCGAAATGCTGGCCGTGAAAGACATGAAGGCTGCGGCAAATATCGCGGTGCCCCGGCTGTCCGCGGCACAGGTGCAAGACATGATGGCATCGGGCGAGGTGCGGTGGTCGTCTATTGCGCATCAGGCGCGCGCGGCGCTGTCAGGCTAGCTGTTGCAGGATACCGGGGGTATACCCGCGCGTTCAACATCGGCGGGTTCACGGATTGCTCCGAACGTGGCACGCAGGTGGAAAGGCAGGCCGCTCAACGCCTGCCGCAGTCGCGCCATCGGGGCGCGCCACTGGCGCATGCTTTGGCGGGATGATCCTGTCAGCCGGCTGTTTGCCGGATCGGGCCGGAGACGGGAGCGCCGCGCGCTGCGGTGGTTGTTGGCAGCGTGTGCCTGTCTGCCGGCTTTACCCACACCAGGGGTCACGATCCGCACTGCGTTGATTGGCGCGGCTTGTGCCATCCCCCGTCACCCCCTAGGATTTCCGACGGATTAAGCCAAGTGGTTCACATGCACCGTTTCATTGCCCGGATCTTCGCCCTGCTGTTGTCGGTATTGCCCGTTGACGCACAAGAGCTGTTCAGCGGCCCGAACCCCGAATGGGTGCAGGTGCTGGATATCCCCACAGCACCGCCCGGCCTGCTGGAACAGGCGATGGCCGGTGTGCTGTTTTTGGTGTCCGACGAACAGATTTCCTGGGAAGGCGATGAAAAGCTGACCTATTTCCGCACCGCCACGCAGGTGACAGACCGCTATGGGCTGGAAAGTGCCGCCACCCTGACATTCACCTTCGATCCCGCCTATGAAAGCCTGACGCTGACACGCCTCGTGGTGATCCGCGATGGTCAGGTGATCGACCATACCGACACCATCAAGGCCGAGATCCTGCGCCGCGAAATCCGGCTGGATGACGGCATTCTTGACGGCCAGTTGACCGTCCTGCTGCAAGTGCCGGATGTGCGCGTGGGCGATGTTGTCGACTATGCCTACCTGCGCCGCACCCTGCCTGCGGTTGACGTCGCCAACCGGTCCGGCATTGCCCATATGGAATATGACGTGCCCGTGGTGCTGACACGGGTGGTGGTCAACTGGCCCGGAAACTGGCCGATCTACATCTCGGGCTGGCCTGCGCGCGTGGCATTCAGCCAGACGCCACAGGGCGATGTGATCCGTCACGAATGGACCCGGCGCGACCACGCGCCGCTCGAAACAGAAGCGATGGTTCCCCCCGGCTACAGCGGAAATGTGACGATCCAGTATTCCGCCTTCCCCGATTGGAGCGCAATTGCCGGTGCACTGTCGGACTATTACATGACCAGCTATCCGCTGGGCGCCGAATGGGATGCCAAACTGCGCGCCATTCAGGCGGCCCATCCGAACCCGGAAGACCGCGTGATCGCGGCCCTGCGCGCCGTGCAGGATGAATTGCGCTATGTCAGCCTGTCGATCGGTCCCGGTGCCCTGTTCGCCCGCCTGCCGACCGAGGTTACGGCCGCGGGATATGGTGATTGCAAGGACAAGGCGCTGCTGCTGCGCACCATGCTCGACAAGATGGGGATCGAGGCTTACGTGGCCCTGGCTGATCTGGACGAAGGCCATGGGCTGGGTGATCTGAAACCGGCGCTGTGGTCGTTCGATCACGCTGTGGTCAAGGTGGTCGTCGATGGCGCAACCTACTGGATGGACCCGACCGCGAGCCATGAAGCGGGCGATCTCTATTCTGCCGTGACGCCGGATTATGGCTATGCGCTGCCGCTGTCGGGGGCTGACCAGCAGCAGTTGGAACCGATCACGCTGGGCTATGGCTCAGCCTGGTCCAGCACGATTGACGAGGTCTATGATTTCTCGCTGCTCGGGGTCTATCTCACCGTCACCACGATCTGGGATGGTCCTGCGGCCAACAGCTTTCGCCAGCGGTTGGGAGCAACCCCCGAACAGGTGATTTCCGAAGAATACCTTGACCATTACGCGGCAAAATATCCCGGTATCCGCATGCTCGCTCCGATTGCGGTGACCGATGATGCCGCGGTGAATGCAATGACTGTCACCGAACGCTATCTGATCCCGGCACCCGCGCTGCGCGTCGGCGGGTTGCGCGAGGATTTTGAATTCGCGGCGGCGGATTACACCGCCTCACTACCGGACCCGCAGGCCTCTGCCCGCGTGGCGCCGATGGATCTGGGCGCGCCAGGCACCTACTACCACCGCGTGTCAGTGACGGGTGCGCCAATTGATTTCGTCGTGCCGGACGGCGTGAGCCTGTATAATGACGGGTTCAGCTATACCTTTTCGGGCTATGCCCCCGCGTCGGGCGAGTTGGTGCTGGAATGGTCGTTCAACTGGAACAACCGGGAGGTTGCTGCAGCCGCCGTCCCGCAGGTGCTGGCTGACGCTGATGTGGTCGCGGACAACGCGTGGTTCACATGGGATTTGCGGCCGGAGTAATTGGCGTAGGTCATGTGTCTCTGCGTTGCGATGCTGTTAACCCAGCCTGTGGATAACCTTGCAAAACATCGGTGTCATGCGCTGAAGCACGAAGATTTTTCCGTCGCTCCCCTTGGCCGCATCAGTCCGGCACGCGCTGCACCAGCAGCTTGTCGATGCGCCGGTCGTCCAGATCGATGACCTCGATCCGCCAGCCCGCCACGATCACCTTGTCACCAAGGCTGGGCAGTTTGCTGAGATGGTGGATCACCAGCCCCGCGACCGTTTCATAATCCCCCGCCTCGTCGCGCGAAATGCCGTGCCGGTCACAGAATTCATCCGCCGGCATCGACCCCGACACCAGCAGGCTGCCATCGTCGCGCTCCACCACATCGGGTTCTTCCGCCTGCGCCTCGGCAAAGGTGCCGGTGATCGCTTCCAGAATGTCACCGGTGGTGATGATGCCTTCAAAGCTGCCGTATTCGTCGTAAACCAGCGCCATATGGTTGGGCGAAGCGCGCAGAATTTCGATCACGTTCAGCGCATCGGCCATGTCCGATACCACCGGCACTTCGCGCATCAGATCATGCAGGTTCAGCGGCTGTTGCGTGGCAAGGACAGTAAACGCATCTGTCAGATACAGCACCCCCAGCACGTCATCGCCGCGATACAGCGGAATGCGCGGGCGCCCGATGCGTTCGATTTCCTTCAGCGCCTCGGCCGGGGGGGCATCGATGTTGATCATCTCGACGTCGCGGCGCGGGGTCATCAGCGCGCGCGCCGACCGGTCGGCCAGCCGCATGACGCCGGTCAGCATTTCCTGTTCTTCATCCTCGATCACGCCTTCAAAGCGGGCCTCGGCCAGAATGGTGCGCACCTCTTCTTCGGTGACGCGCGATGATCCGGTTCCTGCCTGCCCCAGCAACCGCAGGATCAGCCGCCCGGATTTGTCCAGCAGCCACACCAGCGGGCTTGCCACGCGCGACAGGATGGCCATCGCCGGGGCCACGCGCGATGCGATACCTTCGGGGTTGCGCAGTGCAATCTGCTTGGGCACCAGCTCTCCCACGATCAGCGACAGGTACGTCAGCAACACAACGACCGACCCGACGCCCAGCGTGTTGGACCATTCCGCAGGCACGCCCATCGCCAGCAGCGCCGCCGCCAGACGCGGCCCCAGTGTCGCCCCCGAAAATGCGCCGGACAGAACACCCACCAGGGTGATACCGATCTGCACGGTGGACAGAAACCGCCCCGGATCCTCGGCCAGACGCATCGCCGCGCGCGCTCCGCTCCGCTTGGTGTCAGCCAGCGCTTTCAACCGCGCCGGGCGCGATGACACAACCGCCATCTCGGACATGGCAAGCGCCGCGTTCAGCACGATCAGAGCAAGCACAATGGCGATTTCAAAAAACACGGGCGGGCGGACCTATCTGCGATGAACCCATGTTGTATGCACGAACGCCCTGATCTTCAACCGATGCGGGAAATTTCGTCAACGACGCGGTCAACCGCGTCTTCGCTGTTGCAATAATGGAGCGAGGCCCGAAACCCGCGGTGCCAGGCAGAACCGTTCGGCACGACATGCCCCGGCCCTGTAGGGGATACTGTTCAGATTGCGCGCCTGTCGGCACAGGTCTGTCAGGGCGACCGCCCGGGCATGGGCCCGGATCGGTCTTCAATGTATGAATTTGGGCAAAGGCAGAGTTGCAGCGGCCCGTCAGACTGACAGGCAGATGTATTTCAACTCCATATAGTCGTCGATGCCGTGACGGCTGCCTTCGCGGCCCAGACCCGATTGCTTTACACCGCCAAACGGTGCCATTTCGTTGGAAATCAGCCCGGTGTTCACCCCCACCATGCCGTATTCCAGCGCTTCCTGCACCCGCGTGATGCGGCCGATGTCACGGGCATAGAAATAGCTGGCCAGACCAAAGATCGTGTCATTGGCGCGGGCGATCACCTCGGCCTCGGTGTCGAACTTGAACAGGGGGGCGAGCGGGCCAAATGTTTCCTCGTTCGCCACCTTCATGCGCGGGGTCACACCGGTGACCACGGTCGGTTCAAAATATGTCCCGCCCAGCGCATGCCGCTTGCCGCCGGTGACGATCTTGCCGCCACCCGCCAGCACATCGGCAATATGTTCCTCGACCTTGACCACCGCGTCTTCGTTGATCAGCGGCCCGGTGGTGATCCCGGCCTTCAGCCCGTCACCAATGTTCAGCGTCGCGACGGCCAGCGCCAGCTTGGCGGCAAAGGCGTCATACACACCGGCCTGCACATAGATGCGGTTGGCGCAAACGCACGTCTGCCCGTTATTGCGGAACTTGGAAATCATCGCACCTTCGACCGCGGCATCCAGATCGGCATCATCGAACACGATGAAAGGCGCGTTGCCGCCCAGTTCCATCGAACATTTCAACACCTGATCCGCCGCCTGTCTCAGCAGGATTCGCCCGACTTCGGTGGACCCGGTGAACGTCAGCTTGCGGATCGCCGGGTTTTCGCAGAACTCTTTGCCGATGTCGGACGACCGCCTGGAGGTGATGACCGAGAACACCCCCTTCGGCACGCCCGCACGTTCCGCCAGCACCGCCAGCGCCAGTGCCGACAGCGGCGTTTCCGCCGCAGGACGTGCGACAAAGCCGCACCCTGCCGCCAGCGCCGGGGCCACCTTGCGCGCGATCATCGCATTCGGGAAATTCCATGGCGTGATAGAGGCCGCCACACCGATCGGCTGCTTGATGACGGAAATGCGTTTGTCGCGCATATGACCGGGGATGATATCGCCGTAGGTGCGTTTTGCCTCTTCGCCGAACCATTCGATATAGGCCGACCCATAGGCGATTTCGCCCTTGGCTTCCGCCAGCGGTTTGCCCATCTCGGCGGTCAGGATTGCGGCCAGATCATCCTGATTGGCCATGCACAGATCAAACCACTTGCGCATCACCGCGGCGCGTTCCTTGCCGGTGCGTGCCGCCCAGTCGCGGCGCGCCACATCGGCGGCGGCAATCGCGCGGGCGGCCTCGGCACGGCCCAGATTTGCCACCTCGGCGATCACGTCGCCGCGCGCGGGGTTCATCACGGGAAATGTACTGCCATCATCGGCGTCGATCCATTCCCCCGCCACATAGGCCTGGGTCACAAGCAGCGAGGGATCCTTCAGCAACGCACGCAGATCGGTAACGGAATCGAGCATCGGGGCCTCCCATTTGACATTGAGGCATGCAAA
This sequence comes from Rhodobacterales bacterium, assembly GCA_043720555.1. GTDB lineage: Bacteria > Pseudomonadota > Alphaproteobacteria > Rhodobacterales > Rhodobacteraceae > JAAFHS01. Next base: position 6,272 of record JAYSSN010000264.1, read on the forward strand.
GCATGGGGGGCGGGGGAATGTCCAGTTCCCATGCGGCCGAAAGAGGATTGTGAACACATGTCAGCGCAAACAGGGCCGGATCGCGCCTATCAGAATGCAGCCTTCATTCCGGGGGGTGATGCGTTCAAGGCAAAGTGGGTGGCACAGGCAGCCGTCTTTCGCGCAACGACGCGCGGCGCGTTGGACATCGCCTATGGCCCGGATTCGGCGCACCGGTTGGACATGTTCCTGCCCGATGCTGCCCCGCGCGGCCTGATGATGTTCATCCATGGCGGCTATTGGATGGCGCTGGGCCGCCGCGATTTCTCGCATCTGGCCGCCGGGGCCGTGGCGCGCGGCTGGGCGGTGACGATACCGTCCTACACGCTGGCCCCTGCGGCACGGATCGCGGCCATGACCGTTGAGGTGGGGCTGGCCCTGCACGCGGCCTCTGCCCTTGTGGCGGGGCCTGTGGTGGTGACGGGCCATTCGGCGGGCGGGCATCTGGCCGCACGGCTGGCCTGCACGGGGATGGCCCGGCCGGCGCGCGTGGTGCCAATCTCGCCCGTGGCCGATCTGGGGCCCTTGATGGCGACGGACATGAACACCACACTGATGATCGACGCGGCCGAAGCAGCCAGCGAAAGCCCCGCCTGTCTGCCGCTGGACCCGGCCACACAGGCCCATATCTGGGTGGGCGGGCACGAGCGCCCGGCGTTTCTGTGGCAGGCGCGCACGCTGGCCGAAAACTGGCGATGTGACTGGACTGTGGCACCGGGCAAGCATCATTTCGATGTGATTGAAGATTTGACCGACCCAGCGTCAGCCCTGACAAGCACGCTGCTGGATGGACTTTGATGCCGGCGAAAAGGGTGACGGAAACTTTTGCTGCAATATCATAGTGTTATTCTACTAATGCAATAACTCCGAAAGTTGACTGCCGTCAACCTGCCTTATCAGCTCTGCGCATGCATCCGTTCGATATAGGCGCGCATCTCTTCGGCCTCCTGGCGCGCTTCGCGCAGGCCGTCCATCGCGGCCCGCAGCTCGGCTTCGGTCTGGGCGATGTGGCTGGACAGTTCGGCTTCGCGGCTTTCCAGATAGTACAGCGCCTGATCGCGGGTTTCCTCGGCCTCGTGCAGCGATTGTGCCAGACGGTCCATCTCGGCCATGTCGCCGCCTTGCACGCGGGTAAAACGGTGCAACACCCAGTAGGCAAACCAGCCAAGCGCGAAAGCAGCCAGCAGGATGATGGCGGTGACGATGATGAATTCAGTGCGGTTCATGCGAGGCGTATCTTACCAATATCTCAGCCATCTCGTGGCGGGCGGCGTTCGGGGCGTTGCGTCGCTTCGGTTGGTGCCACAGACGGGCGGGTATCGCCACTGAAATCGGGGGCCGTGGCGGATGGGTTCGCCGCGGCTGGTTGGGTGTTGTTGCCTGCGGCCACCCCGATGAGGGTGAATTCGATCCGCCGGTTCGCCTCGCGTCCCGGAACGGTTTCGTTGTCGGTGATCGGGGACGATTCGCCATACCCCTTGGCGGTCATGTTGCTGACATCTGCGCCACGCCCCTGTAGTGCGATCAGCACCGCTTCGGCGCGTGCCTGGGACAGCGACAGGTTGCCGGTTTCGCTGCCCTGGGCATCGGTGTGACCCGCGATTTCCATCTTGATGCCGGGGCAGTCGGTCAGGATATCGGCAAGTGCTGCAATGGTCGCTTGCGCCGCCGATACAATTTCCGCCGATCCCGGCGTGAAGGTGATCTTCCGGCGCGCGGTGGCGGCGTCCACCTCGGCCTTGCATTCCTGTGCGGTGGGCAGCGCGGCCAGCGGATCAAGCTCTTCGTCGTAACTGACGATCACCCGGAAGGTGGCACCCTGGCCGAGGGTTGCCGACAGGGTTTGCGTGATGCGGTCCTGCGCGGTTTGTGACCCTGTCACGCCCGCGACTTCAACGGTATCGGCGCGCACCAGCAGCCTGCCGCTTTCCAGTTCCGCCAATGCGTCGATCCCGGCCAGAACCCGCGTGGGCCATCCGTCTGGCAGGTTCGCATCAAGCCGCGTTGCAATATAAACCGCGCCGGTGCCGAACTTGGCCTTGGCGAAGGCATCAACCGCATCGCGCTGCATCGCGTCAATCAGCCGTCCGCGCAGCTCGACCTTGCCATCCGCGCTCAGGGTCGCGGTAAATTCTGCCGGGCCTTCCTGCACCGCTGCAGGGCGCGGCAGCACGGCCTCCAGCGAAAACGCCGGGGGCAGCGCAGTCTGCAATTCGCCGACCACCCGGTCGAAGGTTGCCTGCGGCGTGCCGACCGCGGCTTCAAGCGTCACATCGGCATCGGAAAAGGTGATTGTGCCATTGCCCAACCCGGACACGGCCGCCATGCCTGCCGCAACCGCCTCGGACCAGCGCGGGGACGGCACGCCCAGACCCACGGTGCAGGTCGTCTTGCCAACCAGCCCCGCCGCAGTTGCTGCCGCCAGAATGCGGTCGCGGGCTGCCTCGGTATCGGCGGAACAGGCGTCGAACTGTGCCCCCTGTTCGTCGATCACAAACCGCAGCGTGAACGGCGTCAGCACCGGGCGCGGGGCCGAGATATCCAGTACAAGTTCTACCCCGTCGGGAGCGGCAGCTTTCAATTCAGCCTCCAGCCTGCGCTTTTCGGCGACGCTGTCGGAAATTGCCGTGATTTCGATCTTGTCCGCCGCGACCGAGATTTTGGACCGTGGCAGCATTTGCAACGCCTCCAACCCAAAGGCCAGCGCGTCATCCCAGCCCGCCGGGGCAGGGTAGGCCGCAGTATCCAGAAACTCTGTCACCTCGGCATCAGGCGTCAGTGCTGCGGCCGCGTCCGACAGGGCCGTCGCGTCCAGTTCGGGCGCAGGCACGGTGCCGCCCGCATCGGGGATCGGTTCCGGCAACAGCCCGGTCAGCTGGATGCCATCATCATTGCGCAGGATCTCGACCGAAAAGCGCGGCGCGGCGATGGCGCGCGCAGGTGCGACCTCCAACATGTCGCGCACCCGCGTCGCCTCGACCTGCGCCCCGGCAAGGTTGACGGCCCGAAAGCGCGCGGCCTCGTTCGGCGCAGTGCCCGACAGCACCACCTGCAATCCATCCGCCTCGACGCTGGCCCAGGCATAGCCCGCCTCATCCAGCCGCTCGCGGACCACAGCAGCCGACCGGTTTTCGACAATCAGCGCCATCACATAGGCCACCAGCATTGCCAGCACCGCCGCCCCTGCAAAGGCAATCAGGGCAATCAGGTTGTGCGACGTACGAAGGCGTGACCACATGGATTCGACTTTACTGAAAG
>JAYSSN010000265.1:0-3650 GCA_043720555.1 Rhodobacterales bacterium
ATTGCGGGGCTTCAGGGCGGTGCACCGAAGGTTGCGCCTGTCGCGATGAACCAGATCACGACAGGGCGCTTTGGCCTGATGTTCAGCCCGTGGTAAGAAGGGCGCGTGTAAGGCCGATGTTAAGGACTGCGCCCTAGCCTGCTGACGGGAATCGGGCGATGGCGGGCAGCGCATGCATGGGTTGATCAACAGGGCGGTGCAGTGCTTTTTGCGCGATACCTATGGGACCGATCTGTGGGGCAAGGTGGCGCAGGATGCCGGTTTCGGGGCCGAGGGTTTCGATACCATGGCGCTGTATGACCAGACCGTCACCGATGCGCTGATCGATGCTGCGGCGCGCAGGCTCGACCGGCCCCGCGATCTGATGCTGGAGGATGTGGGCACCTACCTTGTCTCACATCGCACGGTCGATGCGGTGCGGCGCCTGCTGCGCTTTGGCGGGGCGGATTTCATGGATTTCCTGTTGTCGGTCGAAGACCTGCCGGGGCGCAGCCGCCTTGCCGTGCCCGATATCGATGTCCCCCGCCTGTCGCTGGACGAGGTCGGGACCGATGTCTATCTGCTGGGCTGCCAGTCCGCCTTGGCGGGTGCGGGGCATGTGGTGATGGGGTTGCTGCGTGCGATGGCGGATGATTACGGCGCGCTGGTGCTGCTGGAGCATCAGGGAACCTGCGACGGGGTCGAATGGCTGCACATCCACGTGCTGGAAGCGCGCTATGCGGCGGGACGCCGGTTTGATCTGGCACAGCGTGCGGTGGCGGGATCGGCACCATGACCGGGCTGATCCTGGCTCCCGCGGCGCTGGATCGGCTGATGCCGATGCATCTGGCGCTGTCACGTGACGGCGTGGTGACCGGTGCCGGCATGACACTGGCCAAACTTTTCCCCCATGGGCCACTGACCGGGCGGCTGCTGTTTGATCTGTTCGATCTGCGCCGTGCGGGCAAAATCAGCACGATGGCAGGGCTTCAGGCACGGCTGGGCCAGCCGCTGACGCTGTTGCGTCGCGACGGCGGGGCAAGCTTGCGGGGGCTGGCCGTGCCGCTGGCGGGGGCGGAAGGCCTGTTGCTGAACCTGTCGTTCGGGATTGGCGTGGTTGAGGCGGTGCGGGCCTTCGGGCTGACCGATGCGGACTTCGCCCCCACCGACCTTGCGATCGAGCTGCTGTATGTGGTCGAGGCGAAGACCGCCGTGATGGGGGAACTGGCCCGCCTGAACCGCGGCCTGAAAGGGGCCAAAACGGCGGCCGAGGCGCGGGCGCTGACCGACACGCTGACGGGGCTGGGAAATCGCCGGGCGCTGGATGCGGCGTTAATCGACGTGCTGGCCGCGGGCACGCGATTTGCGCTGTTGCATCTGGACCTCGATTTCTTCAAGCGGGTCAATGACACGCATGGGCACGCGGCGGGCGACCATGTGCTGCAGGCGGTGGCGGCCACGCTGCGGGCTGCCACGCGTGAGGGCGATATCATCACGCGGGTGGGCGGCGACGAGTTCACACTGATCCTGCCGGTACCCCCGGACAGCGCGGGCCTGATGCGGGTCGCCGATCGCATCATCGCGGGGCTGGAGGTGCCGATCGCCTTCGACGGCAAGGAGTGTCGGATTTCCGGCAGCATCGGGATCACGCTATCCACGCTGTACGCCGCACCCGCCGCTACGGATATGCAGAGCGATGCGGATGCGGCCCTTTATGCCTCCAAACGCGCGGGGCGGGGCCGGGCAACGCTGGTGGCTTAGCGCGGCGTTCCGATCAGCAGACACCGCGCGTCATGCGCGGGCGTCAGAACCTGCGCGCATAGCTGGCGCTGACCGTCGTGCGGCGCGTGCCGTTGATCTGATCGGCGTCAAGCATGACCTCGAACTCGGCCATCCCGTCGCGGCTCGTGCCCGAAAGACCCAGCCGCAGCCCGCCGCCGCAATTTTCATCACCATTCCGCCAGTCGCAGACAAGGCTTGGCGCCAGGATGAAGGTGGTGTCGTCGGTCAGGCGACGAAGCGGGATGCGGATTTCGGGCGTGAAACGGATACTGGCGGCGGTCACGCTGCCAATCTGTGCGGTAACCGGATCAGCCGTGCCGAAGCCCGCAGCGGTCAGATCGACGGCACCGATATTGGTGGCACCGAACGCGACCGAAAGTGCGGGTCTGATCTCGAACGTTCCTCGTTCGATGACACCTGACACAGCCCCGCCCAGCAGCAAAGACCGGCTGATGTAGGTGCCGTCAACCTGAAGGTCAGCGTCGCCAAGGGCCAGTTCGTTGCGCGCGACGCCGACCGACAGGAAGCCGTCAAAGTACAGATTTTCAATGGGTTCCGCGGCGATGTAGATGCCGAACGACAGGCCGAGCTTTCTGGAGCGGCCGCTGATGTCGCGCGCGACACTGCTTTGCGAGACGCTGCCGCCGATGAAGTATCCCAGCATGACATTGGCCGACACCAGCCGCTCCCACGCGAAGCGCGCCGTCAGGTCGGCGGTACGGATGCCCGCGCCGTCATCCAGGATCGAGAAATCGCCCGAGATGATGCGCTGGCGCGTGGCGTCGGTGTTGCTGGTCATGCCGAAAAAAGTGCCCCCGGCGGATATCCCATGCGCGCCGATATCAAGCATGCCATCAACGCCGAAAGGCACGTTGTTGCGCGATGCAAGTGCGCTGCAGTTCGCGTCGTCGCGGGTCGCAAGGCGGATCGCGGGATCATCCTCGGCATCGCCACCGCGGCACTGCTCGCGCAGTTTCTGGGCCGTGATGAGGCGGTCCCGCGCCGCCCGTGTCATGCTTTGCAGCGACGCAATGGAGGCGATCAGGTGGTTCACCTCGGCATCCCGGACGATCTGTTCGATGTCGGTGCGCACTGTCTCGAACAGCACCGGAGGCGGGTTCGCCATCCCGGCCAATTTCACAGCAAGCGTGATCCGGCTGGTGTTTCCGGCGGCATCGGTGGCGGTGACAGTCACAAGATAGATGTTATCGCCATTCGTGTCGGTGGGGGTATCGCTGTCAGGTGCCGTAGCAAAGCTGAGCGCGCCCGTAACGGGATCGATCACGAACTGCGCGGCATCTGCACCACCGCTGACCGACCACGCGACCGTTTCGTTCGCGGTAAAGGTGAATACCTCGGTCTCGCCCGGTGTGACGGTCGCGACTTGTGCGCCGCCCGCGCCCGATGGCCCTTCGATCAGCGGCCCCGCGCTATCCACCCCCTCGTTCGACACGAGGACCGCGATTGTAATTTGTGTTGTGTTCCCAGACGCATCGGCAGCGGTTACGGTGACAAGATAGATGTTGTCGCCATTGATGTCGGCGGGCGTGTTGATGTCAGGCGGTGCGGTAAAGCTGAGCGCGCCCGTGACGGGGTCGATCACGAAGGCTGCGGCGTCCGTACCACCGCTGACCGACCACGAGACCGTCTCGCTGGCAGTGAACCTGAACACGTCGGTCTCGCCGGGTGCCACAATCGCCATCTGTGGTCCCGTACCACCCGAAGGTCCGGTCACGGTGGGACGGCTCTCATCAAAGTCCGCCACGGTGATGGTGACGGCCTGCGCGCTGGTGTTGCCTGCGGCATCCGTGGCGGTGACGGTGACGACGTAGGCGTTGTCGCCGTCGGCATCGGCGGGCAGCTCGAAGTCCGGCGCGGCGATGAAGGTC
>JAYSSN010000266.1:0-3631 GCA_043720555.1 Rhodobacterales bacterium
GATGATGAACGTGATGCTGCTGTCGGTCGCGGTCTGGTCCGGGGCGGGGGATGCCGCGCGCGATCTGTTCCATTGGATTTCAGCGGCGATCACCCTGCCAACAGTCGCCTTTTCCGCGCAACCGTTCTTTCGCAGCGCCTGGGCGTCCCTGCGGGCGGGGCGGCTGGGAATGGATGTCCCGATTTCGGTGGCAATCATCCTTGCGACCGCGATTTCGCTGTCGGAAACCATTCAGGGGGGGCAGTACGCCTGGTTCGATGCGGCGGTCACGCTGACGTTTTTCCTGCTGGCCGGGCGCTACCTGGATCATCGCACCCGTGCAGCGGCGCGGTCGGCAGCGGCAGTCCTGTCGGCGCTGGAAGTGCCGCGCGCACTGCGGATCGGTCCGGTGGGGATGGAGACGGTGGCCGTGGCAGACCTGCGGCCTGGCGATCTGGTGCGGGTGTACCCCGGTGGCCGGCTGCCGGTGGACGGCGTGGTAACGCACGGCGATAGCGAGTTGGACCGCGCGATTCTGACCGGCGAGACGAACCCGGTTTTTGCGGGGCCGGGCAGCGTGGTGTCGGCGGGCGAGATGAACCTGACGGGGCCTCTGACCGTGCGGGTGACGCACGCGGGGCGCGACAGTTCTTTGCACCGGATGGCCGATCTGGTGGCGGTGGCCGAGGCGGCGCGGGGGCGCTATACCGCACTCGCAGACCGGGTGGCACAGATTTATGTGCCGGTGGTGCATGTCCTGTCGCTTGGCGCTTTCGCGGTGTGGCTGGCGCTGACGGGTGATGCGCGGCTGGCGCTGAATATCGCGGCGGCAGTACTGATCATCACCTGCCCCTGCGCACTTGGACTTGCCGTGCCTGCAGTGGTGACGGCGGCCAGCGGGCGGCTGTTTCGTCAGGGATTGCTTATCAAGGATGGCACTGCACTGGAACGGCTGGCGGCTGCCGATATTGCGGTATTTGACAAGACTGGCACGCTGACACTTGGCCTGCCCGAGGTGATGGATCTGGCGGCGCATGACCGGGCGGTGCTGGCGGTCACACTCGCACTGGCCGACGGGTCTGCCCACCCGCTGGCGCAGTCACTGGCTGGGGCGATTGCGGCTTTGGGGGTGCAGGCGGCCGCTGTTACGGCGATTGCAGAAGTGCCCGGCGCGGGTGTTGAAGGGCAGTTGCAGGGCGTTGTGGTGCGGCTGGGACGGGCCGATTGGGTGGGGGCCGTGGCAGGCGACATGACCGCGACCTGGTTGCGCGTCGGCACAGCACCACCCGTGATGTTCCGGTTCACTGACCGTATGCGCCCCGGTGCACCCGAAGCCGTGGCAGGGCTGCGCGCGCTCGGTTTGCGGGTCATGCTGATGTCGGGCGATGCGGAAGCGCCCGTGGTGGCTTTGGCGGAGCGGATCGGGATTGCCGAGCGCGCCGCAGGGCTGACCCCGATGGACAAGGCCGCCCGCGTTGCGGCGCTGGCGGCTGCCGGGCACAGGGTGCTGATGGTGGGCGACGGGCTGAACGATACGGGCGCACTTGCCGCAGCACACGTGTCCATAGCTCCCGCATCGGCGTTGGATGCGGCGCGCGCCGCGTCTGACATGGTGCTGCTGGGCGCCGATCTGGCCCCGGTGGCCGACGCTGTGCGCATCGCGCGGGTCGCCGTGCGGCGGATGCGGCAGAACTTCGCGATCTCGATCGTGTACAACGTCATCGCCGTGCCGTTTGCGCTGCTGGGCTTTGCAACGCCGCTGATGTCGGCAGTGGCGATGTCGCTGTCGTCGATCTGTGTCTCCCTGAATGCGATGCGGATGAAATAGCGATGGATATCCTGTTCTGGCTGATCCCGATTTCGCTGCTGCTGGGGCTGCTGGGTCTTGTGGCGTTCGTCTGGGCCGTGCGCGCCCGGCAGTATGACGATCCGGCAGGCGACGCCGCGCGCATTCTGTTGCCGGATTGGGACGAGCACCCCAAGCCGTGATGGGGCCGCTCGCGGGGATCAGATCACGCGGGTGGGTGGCGGCGCAATACGGCGCAGTCAGATCGCGGCGACTGCGCGCGCCAGAAGGTCGCGTACCTGCCCCGCCACCGCGTGCAGTTCGGCGTTGTCGATGGCCTGCATCGATGCCACCGGATCAACCGCGCTGACCTCGACCCCTGCTGACACTGCACGCAAGATGACGTTGCACGGCAGCATAGCCCCCACGCGCACTTCCATCCCGATGGCCTGATAGGCCATTTGCGGGTTGCAGGCGCCCAGAATGCGATATCGATCCATCTCGACGCCCAGCTTCTTTTTCATGGTCGCCGCCACGTCGATTTCCGTCAGCACGCCAAAGCCGTTGGCCGCGAGGGCCGCGCGCGTACGCGCGTCCACGTCGTCAAAAGCGGCACCGGCGATCAGCCGGTCAATCGTATAGCTCATGTCGCGCTTCCTTTGATTATTTCCGCAAATATTTCGCCAGGGCAAAAATGGCCAGAACGACGAGGATGACCATGACAATCATCCAGACGCCGCCAAATCCCGTTGCATAGCCGTTCATCATTGTGTTGCTCCCTGCGGTGGTGGCGGACGCCCTTGCGTGGTGCCTGGGGTCCGCGCGGGTCTCAGTTGTCGTCCGGCATTCCGCCTTTGCCGGGGCCGTGCATTCCCGGCCCGCGCATCCCGGGGCCCGCCATCATGCCCTGCATCATCTGCCGCATCATCGCGCCCATGATGGCCATTTCGGCTTCGGTCACCTGACCGTCGCCGTCTTCGTCGTGCATCTGGAACGCCCGCACCATCATGGTGCGGGTATGGGCGGCGTGCATCACCCCGAACTCGGCCAGCGACAGTGTTCCGCTTTTGTCGGTGTCATAGGTCGCGCGTTCGCCCTGCAGGCCGGCGGTCAATTCCTCGGGCGTCAGGACACCGTCCTTGTCGGCATCGAACATACGCATGGCATAGCTGTGCTGGGGGTTCATCATGCCGCCCATCATGCCGTCATGCCCGTTCATCATGCCCGGCTGGGCAGCAACGGGTATCGCGAAACCGACGGCGAGTGCCGCGCCGAGCGAGAGTAAGTTGGTGCGTTTCATCGTGCTGCTCCTGATTGCTTGCGCATATCAGATCGGTTTGGCCCGCGGATGTCCTTGATCTGCGTCAAGTTGCGGCTTCAATCTGGCGTGAGGCGCGAACTTCAATTGGGGCAATGGTGGTTTTGGGTCATTGTGCGCGGGCCCAAGGTCGGCCCCTGGGCGAACGACGTTCCGCGAAATGTTGCGCCCTGCTGTCAGCGCGACAGCAGGGCGCGCAAGATAGTCCTGATGCGCGTGCCGGTCGCCACATCGGTGAGCGCCTACTGCGGCTTGCGCCTGCGCACCGAATTTCCACCCGCCACGATGTCATCGATAAGCGCGGCGACTGCTGTGTGTAAGTCGACGCTGCCCGCCCCGTTCGCAGCCGCGTGATGATGTGCATCGGCGGCATCTTTCAGGATACCCAGGATCTCGGCCTCTGGCAGGATATTGCGGTCATTGAGCGCCAGTAGCAGCGACTCGCATATCGCAAGTGCGGCGGTGCCGGAGACATCGTTGAGATGGGCCATATTTTGTATTGTCTTTCCATTGTTCAGGCAGGTTCCGCCTTCGGTGCCATTTGCCAC
>JAYSSN010000267.1:0-9485 GCA_043720555.1 Rhodobacterales bacterium
AGCAGCGGGTCCGCCTCGATCCGCACGCTCATGCCATAGCGCGCCTCGATCAGCGCCACATGTTCGCGCTTCTGATTGATCAGGAAGTTCACGATGGCAACCGGCGCTTTCAGCAGCACCTCTTTGGACCGCTTCCGCGTACCTTCTTCTTCCAGCGCGCGCAGGATTTGCAGCGCCATGCTGTCATCGGACCGGATCAGACCCGTGCCATGGCAATGCGCGCAAGGTGCGGTTGACGCCTCCAGCATGCCGGGGCGCAAGCGCTGGCGACTCATCTCCATCAGGCCAAAGCCCGAGATACGCCCCACCTGAATGCGCGCCCGGTCGGTTTTCAGCTTGTCTTTCAACCGCTTCTCGACTGCGGCATTGTTGCGCCGCTCTTCCATGTCGATGAAGTCGATCACGATCAGACCGGCAAGGTCGCGCAGGCGCAACTGGCGCGCCACTTCTTCGGCGGCCTCCAGGTTGGTCTTCAGCGCCGTATCCTCGATCGAGCCTTCCTTGGTGGCCCTGCCAGAGTTCACGTCGATCGCCACCAGCGCCTCGGTCACACCGATCACGATATAGCCGCCCGATTTCAACTGCACCGTCGGGTTGAACATGCCCGCAAGATAGCTTTCCACCTGATAGCGCGCGAACAGCGGCTGCGCCTCGGCATAGGGCTGCACGGCACGGGCATGGCTTGGCATGATCATCCGCATGAAATCTTTCGCCACGCGGTAGCCTTCGGCACCTTCCACCAGCACTTCGTCGATCTCGCGGCTGTACAGATCGCGGATCGAGCGCTTGATCAGGTTGCCTTCCTCATAGATCGCCGCCGGGGCGATGGATTTCAGCGTCAGTTCGCGGATCTGCTCCCACAGGCGCATCAGATACTCATAGTCGCGCTTGATTTCGGCCTTGGTGCGCTTGGCCCCCGCCGTGCGGATAATCAGGCCCGCACCTTCCGGCACCTCGATCTCGCCTGCGATTTCCTTCAGCTTCTTGCGGTCGGTGGCTTGGGTGATCTTGCGGGAAATCCCGCCGCCACGCGCCGTATTCGGCATCAGCACGCAATAGCGACCGGCCAGCGACAGATAGGTTGTCAGCGCCGCACCCTTGTTGCCGCGTTCTTCCTTGACCACCTGCACCAGCATGATCTGGCGCACCTTCACCACTTCCTGGATCTTGTATTTCCGGTGGCGCGGTTTGCGGGACTGGCTGATTTCCTCGGCCATGTCTTCTTCGGCAATGGACTCGATCTCATCATCCGTTTCGGACGCGTGATCGACGGCGCGGTAAGGCGTATCGCCATTGTCGGTCGATGGGTCGGACGCGTGGCCGTGCTCCTGATCGTCACCATTCGCCTCGGGGACCTCATCGAGCAGCGCGTCGGCCCCGACCTCATCACCCAGATCGACGACATCCATGCTGCCGATGGCGCCGGTCTGCACCGGATCGGCAGGCTTGCCACCTTCGGCCTTGGCCGCAGGGCGCGCGCGCGGGCGGCGACGGTCGCGGTTGTTATCCTCGTCATCCTCGGCGCGGGCCAAAGCCCGTTCTTCGTCGAGCAGCGCTTTGCGGTCGGCGACCGGGATCTGGTAGTAATCCGGGTGAATTTCCGCAAACGCAAGGAAACCATGCCGGTTACCGCCGTAGTCGACGAACGCCGCCTGCAACGACGGCTCTACCCGCGTGATCTTGGCAAGGTAGATATTCCCCGCCAGCTGTCGCTTGTTTACCGTTTCAAAGTCAAATTCTTCGACCTTGTTTCCATCCACCACCACAACCCGAGTCTCTTCGGCATGGGTGGCGTCGATCAGCATCTTTTTTGCCATGATGTTCCAATGCACCGCGTGCCACACTGTGACCGGGGGAGTCCCCCGGGGATGACAGCAATAACAGACGGCGGCTTGTTCGGGCGGGGGCGCGGACAAGTGCGACCGGGGCCGGGGCCAATGGCCCGCCCGCGTCCTTCACCCGTTCAATCACACGCTCCATCGCGGTTCACACATGGGCGGCACGGAGCCACCCACCTTTCAAAGCCCGTGTCCTTCATAGACTTGCGGGCAATTATTCCGGCCTTGCGACCGATCCGACTGTAGGGGCCAAGGGCACAAAGCTGCGCCCATCCAGCACCACAGAGAATTCTTCCGCACGCATCCACGCACGTCGCCGGACCCTAGCGGCAAATCGGGGCGAAGGGCAATGGCCGATTTGTCGCCAAAGCACACGTTCTGGTTGAACGCGCGCGCAGTGGGGCGGCGGCGTGACAGCCAGAGGCGGTGACCCCCGCGTTTGCCCGGCACGACAACGCATGCGCGGGCGTCACCGCCTGCCGATTACGGCGAACCCCTGTGGATAACTTTCAAGTGCCGATTTTAACTGACTAAAACCGGGACATTTCCGGCCGCCAGTCTGTCATTGCGCCAGCCAAGGGTGAACAGGTGGCAAGCGCCACAAATCCACCCACCGGCCACGCTTTCACACATATTCCGACCGCGTCAGGCCGTACTTCGCCATCTTCTCGTTCAGCGTCCGCCGTGGCAGGCACAGCTCTTCCATCACCGACACGATCGACCCTTTGTGGCGGCGCATGGTGTTGTCGATCAGCATCCGCTCGAACGCCTCGACATAATCCTTCAGCGGTTTGCCTTCGGTCGTCATCGCGGGCCCCGACGCCTCGTTGTCCGCCATCAGCAGTGACGCGATCGACCCAGAGCCGCGCCGGTTCTGCAGCACCGCGCGTTCGGCGATGTTGACCAGTTGGCGCACGTTGCCCGGCCATGGCGCCTGCAGCAGCTGTGCCGCCTCCTGTGCCGTCACCTGCGGCGCATCACAGCCGTATTCTTCGGCGAACTGTTCGGACATCCGGGTGAACAGTGTCAGAATATCCTCGCCGCGCTGGCGCAAGGGCGGCAGCACGATGGTCATCGCACCCAGACGGTAGAACAGGTCTGGACGAAGCGAATCTTCCAGCGTCTTGTCCTGCACATGCTGGTTGCAGATCGCGATGATCCGCGTTTCTGGCGGGATGCCCTGTTCGTTGATCATGGTCAGCAGCCGCGACTGCAACCCATGGCTCAGCGCCTCCACATCTTCGAGGCACACCGTGCCGCCCCGCGCCTCTTCCACCAGCGGGATCGTCCCGTCTTCGGCCGGGCCGAACAGCTTGGCTACCAGCTGATCCTCGGACCACGCCGCGCACGCCAGCGTCACAAACTTGCGCCCCGCCCGCGGCCCCACGGCATGCAGCGCATGCGCCACCAGCGTCTTGCCGGTGCCGGTTTCCCCGTCGATCAGCACATGGCTGTCGGCCTGCCCCAGATCGAGGATGTCTTCGCGCAGCCGGTCCATGACCGGGCTGGTCCCGATCAGCTTTTTCATCAGGACCGATCCGTCCGACAGCTCTTTGCGCAAGGCCCGGTTGTCCAGCGTCAGCCGCCGCGCCTGCGTGGCCTTTTTCGCCAGTTCCGTCATCCGGTCGGGGTTGAACGGCTTTTCCAGAAAATCATAGGCCCCGACGCGCATTGCCTCTACCGCCATCGGCACATCGCCGTGGCCGGTGATCATGATGACGGGCAGGCCGCTGTCCAGACTCATCAGGCGCTTCAGAAACGCCATGCCATCCATACCGGGCATCTTGATGTCACTGACCACGACGCCCGGAAACTCTGGCCCGATGCCCCGCAGCGCTTCCTCGGCACTCGCATAGGTTTCCGTGTCGAACCCCGACAGCGCAAGCCATTGACTGATCGACTGCCGCATATCGGCTTCGTCATCCACAATCGCCACTTTCATCGAACGTGCCATGCCAGTCCCCACTCTATTCTGCTGCTTCAACTTCTTTGCCCATCAGGGGCAGTTGCATTTCAAAGACCGCGCCGCCGTCTTCGCCATTCCGCGCCGTCAGACGCCCGCCAAGCTCGGTCACGATGCCCGATGAGATCGCGAGGCCCAGCCCCACACCGTCACCCGGTTTCTTCGTGGTGTAAAAAGGCTCGAACAGGTTATCGAGATCGACAATCCCGTGGCCGTTGTCGCGCACTGTCAGGGTCGCCGTGTCGCCCACTGACAACAGGATATCGATCTGGGGGGCGGTGTGATCCTTGCTGGCATCGATCGCGTTGCGCAAAAGGTTGATGATGACCTGCTCCAGCCGCAGCCGATCGGCCATCACCATCACGGGCTGGCGTGGCAGGGCGCGGGTGATCTTGACCACCCGCGTCTTCAGTTGCGGCTCCATCATCGACAGTGCCGCCGATATGCACGACCGCACATCCACCGGCTCGAACGCCTCGGCCCCCTTGCGGGCATACGATTTCAGCTGCCGGGTGATCGCGCCCATCCGTTCGATCAGATCATCGATCCGCTGAAACGACGACAGCGCCTCTTCCGGACGCTTGCGCTGCAGCAGCAGGCGCGCGCCGGCGAGATAGGTTTTCATCGCGGCAAGCGGCTGGTTCAATTCGTGGCTGACCGCTGCCGACATCTCGCCCAGAGCCGCGAGTTTCGATGATTGCGCCAGCGTCAGTTCCGCCACCTGCAGTGACTTCTCGACCTTTTCACGTTCCGCGATCTCGCGCTGCAACCGCGCATTCAACTGCCGCAATTCAGCGGACTCGCGTTGAAATCCCAGCGATTGCGACATCGCGCGGCGCGACAGAAAGTAAAATGTCAGCGCCAGAAGAATGGCAAAGCCCATGATTTCCAGCGCCAGCACCCCGTTGACCTGCTCGCGCACGGATGCGTAGGCCGTGAAGGTCACGATCCGCCAGCCCCGGAACGGCACGCGCGCCTCGGTCCGCATCACGGCCTTGCCGCTGACATAGGCGTCGGGCGCGGTCTGGGTCCAGTCGGCGGTGACCTGCAGGGCGCGGTCGATGGCGGATGGCGCATCCTGCGCCGCCAGCGCCTTGGTCAGTGCAAGCCCGCGCCAGCGCGGTTCGGTGGACAGAACCACCGTGCCTTCGCTGTCCGTGACCATCACGGCATCCTGCAATCCGGCCCAGGCGCGTTCGTATTTGCGCAAATCAACCCCCACGACGACCACACCCAGCGGCGCGCCATCCTGCAAGACCGCGCGGGAATAGATGAATTCGATGGCACCTGACTGGCTGAGCGACGACGAAAACACCGTGTCCTTGACCCGCTGGGCGTCGATGAAATACGGCGTCTGGCGATGATTGGTGCCCAGCAGATTGCGGTTGGTCGCCCCCACGGTGCGCCCTTCGGCATCCAACAGCTGGATCGACGCCGCGCCGATTTCCGCCTGGAACGAGATCAGCCGCGCCGAGGTTGAGGAAAACTGCTGCATCGTCAGCGCCCGGATCAGTTCCGGGTCGCGCGCCAGCAGCAACGGCACCACCGAGGTGCGCTGCAGTTCCGACATCATGTTCCCGGAATACAGCGCCAGCCGCAATTCGGCCCGGTTGCGGGTGCTTTCAGTGAATCGTTCGGTCAGCCAGCGGTTGGTGATGCCCACCACCGTTACCGCAAGCAAGATCAGAATGGCCACAACCAGCCGCACGCGCCAGCTGCTGGCCGTGCTATCGCCATGATCCGTCCTGGGGCTTTCCGCTTGCATGCGCGCAAGTCTAGGCAGCGGGCCGGGGCGCCTCAAGCGACGGGGCGTCAGGCAAGCGCCATCCCGCCCATCAGGGCCGCAAACAGCACCGCCCCGTCGGTGCCGCCGGTGACCGGGTCCACCACGCGTTCGGGATGCGGCATCAGGCCCAGCACCCGGCGGTTATCCGACAGGATACCCGCAGCATCGGCCATCGCCCCGTTCGGGTTGTCAAGATAGCTGAAGGCAATGCGATCTTCGCCGCGCAGACGCGCAAGGCCATCCGCGTCGATCGTGTAGTTCCCGTCATGGTGGGCGATTGGCACCGTGATGGTCTGGTCTTCGGCATAGCCACTGGTATAGGCGCTGTCAGTGGTCACTACGCGCAGCCCCTGCATCCGGCAGACGAATTTCAGGCCCGCATTGCGCATCAGGGCACCCGGCAGCAGGCCCATTTCGGTCAGCACCTGAAATCCGTTGCAGATGCCCAGCACATAACCGCCCCGGGTGGCATGCGCCCGCACGGCGCTGCTGATCGGCGATTGCGCGGCAATCGCGCCGCAGCGCAGGTAATCACCAAAGGAAAACCCGCCCGGCACGCCCACTACATCAATGCCGTCCGGCAGGACCGTATCCTTGTGCCAGACCCGTGTCACATCAAACCCGGCAAGGGTGAAGGCCCCGGCCAGATCGCGGTCGCAGTTCGACCCCGGAAAGGTGATGACAGCAGCTTTCATAGTCAGGCCCTCGCGGTCTGGATCGTGATGGCCTGCCCATAGCGCAATCCATGGCACCCTTCCAGCCCCCGGATGCGGCAAATGGGCGTTCCCCCCCTGCCCGCAAGGCGCTAGGGTCGCGGCCAGCCAGAGGATCTGCATGACCAAGCCCCCGCCCCCCGCGAACGCCGAGTTGACCCTGCGGGGACTGCGCGTCTTTGTGGCGCTGGAAGAGGCGGGGTCGATCGCGGGCGCGGCGCTGCGCAGTGGCGGTTCGGCGTCCGGTGTCAGCCAGCACATCACGGCGCTTGAGGCCGCAATCGGGGCAAAGCTGTTCGACCGGCGCGCGAAACCCGTGACACTGACCCCGGCGGGTCAGGTGCTGCGCGCCCATGCCCATCGCATCCTGTCGGTCGTGTCCGAAGCGCAGACAGACCTTGCCGCGATCAGTCTGACCAGCCTGCCGGTGCTGAACCTTGCGATCATCGACGATCTTGATGCCTCGCTGACGCCGGTGCTGGTGTCGGCCCTGCAGGCGCGGTTCAGCAGCTGTTTCGTGCATGCCTTTTCCGGTCGGTCCGATACCATCATTGCCCGGCTGGAGGCGCGCGTGGCCGACATCGCCGTGACCGCCCTGTTGCCTGCCGACAGTCAGCGCTTTGTGGCCCTGCCGATCCTGCGCGAGCCCTTTGTGCTGGTCACCGCACGCGGGGCGATTGCGCCGCGCGAGGACGCGCGGGCGGCGCTGATGCGGCTGCCTTTCGTGCAATATTCCGAGGCCATCCCGATTGGACGCCGGATTGCAGCCCACCTGAAGCGGGTCAAGATGAACGTCCCCCGGCGCTTTGCGTTCGAGGCGACGCGGTCGGTGCTGGCCATGGTCGTCGAGACGGGGGGGTGGGCGATCACGACGCCGCTGAACCTGCTGGATGCGGAACGCTTCATCCCCGGCGTGGATATCCTGCCGCTGCCCTTTGCGGGTGATGCGCGCCAGGTTTATCTGGTGGCGCGGCGCGAAGAGCTGGGGCACCTGCCCACCGACCTTGCCCGTGACTGCCGCAGCCTGGTGACCGAAAAACTGATCCCGCGGTTTGCGGCCATCGCGCCAGCCTTTGCGGATGCGATCGTGGTGGCGGATGATCAGGGCGGATGACGGGATTGCGCGACGATTGTCCGCCGACAGTTTCCAGCTACTCCGCACAAGATCATGTCATTGTCGGCTCGCCCCGAAACGTCGGTTTGTCTGCGCTCACCCGCCTTTGGCAAACGCGACAATTGCCGCTACCAGGCAGTCGAGGCTGTCGGTGCAGGGCGCACTGATCCCCCCGGTCAGCAGTGACAACTCGGTGCAGGCGATCAGCAGATGGTCGCTGCGCCGGGCCGCCTGTGCGGCGAGCGTTGCCATGGCGGCATGGGCGATCTGCCCGGTGTTGCCCGCCTTGACGGCCCGGATCAGGGACAGCACCGGGGCGTCGTCGTCTGGCCAGACCGGCTCCAGTCCTGCGGCGCGGAAATGGCCGTCAAATGCACCCGTGATGCGCAGCGCGGGCGAGGCGAGCATTCCGATCCGGCCGCGCGGCAGTGCAGCCACCGTTGCCGCGCGCATATCAAGGAACGGCAGGTCGGTGGCCGCGATGATCTGGGGCGCATAGGCATGGGCGGTGTTGCAGGGCATCGCCAGCGCCATTGCCCCTGCCTGCGCCAGATCGCGGGCCATCCGGGCCAGCACCGGACCGGGATCATCGCCCTGCCCGTCGATCAGGCGGCGGATGCGGGATGGGACGGCGGGGTTCTGGTGAACGATCAACGGCACATGGTCGGCATCGTCGCGGGCGCGCACGGCGGCCATCACCCGCTGCATCAGCAAGATGGTCGCCTCGGGCCCCATACCGCCGATGATGCCGATCGTTTTCATGCGTGCGGCAGCACGTGGGTATACCCCGTCAGGCCAATCGCGCCGCCGGTGTGCAGAAACACGATCCGTTCGCCATTCTTGAAATGCCCCTTGCGGATCAGGTCGATCATACCCGCAGCGCCTTTGCCGGAATAGACCGGGTCCAGCAGGATCGCTTCGGTCCGCGCAAAGATATCAATCGCTTCCAGTGTGCTGTCGGCCGGAATGCCATAGCCCTGCCCGATGTAATCGCAATTGGCGATCACGTCCGCGCATTTGACGACGCCCGGCACACCCAGCTTTTCCGCGGTCAGTTGCGCCAGATTGAAGACGTTTTCTTCTTGCTTCTCTTTTGGCGCGCGCACCCCGATGCCCAGCAGCGGCAATTGCGCATTCAGTGCCTTGAGCCCCACGATCAGCCCGGCATGGGTACCCGCCGACCCGGTGGCCGTGATCATGTGGTCAAAGGTGATCCCCCGGTCCACCATTTGCCCCAGCAATTCCAGGGCGCAATTGACATAGCCCAGCGCGCCCGTTGCGTTCGACCCGCCGCCGACGATGGCATAGGGATTGCGGCCCGCGGCGCGCATACGGGCGGCCACCGCCATCATCTCGGCGTTCATGTCGAGCCCCGGCCCGCGATGTTCGATCGTGGCGCCGTGAAGAACATCCAGCAGCACATTGCCGTTCAGGCGATAGTTGGGATCGTTATAGCCGGTGCGATCTTCCAGCAGGATATGGCAATCCATGCCCAGTTTCGCCGCCGCCGCCGCCGTCTGCCGCGCGTGGTTGGATTGGGTGGCACCTTGGGTCAGCACGACGTCCGCCCCCTGTTCCACCGCCTCGGCCATCAGGAATTCGAGCTTGCGTGTCTTGTTGCCGCCTGTGGACAGCCCCGTGCAGTCGTCCCGCTTGATCCAGATGTCGGGACCGCCCAGCAGGGCCGTCAGGCGCGGCATATGTTCCAGCGGAGTGGGCAGGTGGGCCAGACGGATACGGGCAAAGCGCGAAAGGTGCATGGTGTGGTCCTTTCAGGATTTTGGCACTGGCGTGCCGGGGGCGAATTTTGCAAGCCGGATGTCAGCGGTGCGGGCGTGGCCCTCCATGCCTTCAAACCGGCTGATGTTGGCGGTGACAGACGCCAGCCGTGGCAGGGCCTGTGCGGTGACGCGCTGCCATGTGACGGCCTTGACGAACTTATGCACCGACAGCCCGCCGGTATAGCGCGCGGCCCCCGCAGTGGGCAGCACATGGTTGGTGCCTGCGGCCTTGTCGCCAAAGGCCACCGTACTTTCGGCCCCCAGAAACAACGAGCCATAGGCGCGCAGCC
>JAYSSN010000268.1:0-3626 GCA_043720555.1 Rhodobacterales bacterium
AATGGCGCTGTCGGATGCCGACAGTGCCAACACTTTGTGTCAGGCGAAACTGGACACCATTTTTTGCCTGCCCCCCCCCGGCGCGCACTTTTTTTGTCGGGCATCGCACCCCATCACAGCGCGCGACCCCGCCGGCCAGACCGGACAGCAGCCGGAACCTACCCGTCGTTGGCGACGCGCCGATTGCGGCGGCCACGATCCGTCCGCCTGAAACGCCGTTTCATTCATGCGGAAACCCGACGGGCACCCTTGCGCCGTGCGCGGGCAGGCCGCTGCGCGTGCCGATCCGCAACATTTCGCACCATTGCGTCGACCCCATCATTTGTGGTTTGTGGCCGCGATGAAGGTGGACCAGCCGAAACGAGGGCGCGATGGATCATACCCGGCGGAACGCGATGACGGGAATGCTGGCAACCGCAGCGATGATGGCGGGACTGCCCGCATCGGCGCAGGATGAAGTGCCACCACCTGCGGCAGTATTGCACCGCTGGTATCGGCTGATCCTTGAACTCGTGCGCCACACCCCGACCTATTCGCCGCCGGTCGCCAGCCGGGCCTTCGCCTATGTGGGCATCACGGCTTATGAGGTGGTGGCCTCGGTCATGCCGGGGCTGCGCAGCCTTGCGGGGCAGGTCAACGGGTTGGGGCCTGTGCCCGCCTGCGATCCGACATTGACCTATGACGTCGGCGTGGCGCTGCACGCGGCCATGGCGGGATCGGTGGCGCAGTTTTTTGGCAATACCGGGCCGACCGGCCAGCGTGCGATGGCAGCAATGGATAGCAAACAGGGCGCGCGGGTGGCCACCGGGGTTGCGGTGGATGTTGCCGCACGGTCGGTGGCACACGGGCAAGCGGTGGCGGCACACATCCTCGACTGGTCGCGGGCGGACGGTGGGGATATCGTCGAAAACATGGGGTTCCCCTACGCTTACGCACCCGCTGACACGCCCGGAGCATGGGTTCCTACCAGCCAGGTTGCACAGCAACAGGCTCCACTGCTGCCAGACTGGGGGCAGAACCGGACCTTTGCGATGCCCAATGGCACCGCGTGCGGCTTGCCTGCGCCGCCGGCCTATAGTGAAGAGCCGGGCTCGCCGTTCCATGCCGAGGCGATGGAAGTCTACGACACCAGGGCCACTCTGACCGATGAGCAAATGCTGATCGCACGGTTCTGGTCGGACGATCCGATGCTGTCGCCGACGCCACCGGGGCACTGGGTGTCGATTGCCATGCAGATACTGGAACGTGACAGTGCGGATCTGGCACTGCGGGTTGATGTACTGGCGCGCGTCGCCATCGCGGTTGCCGATGCGTTCATCGCGTGTTGGGCCACCAAGTTTGAAGTCAATCTTTTGCGCCCCGTCACCTACATCCGCCGCGTCATCGAGCCGAAGTGGGAACCGCTGCTGAACACGCCACCCTTTCCGGAATACCCCAGCGGGCATAGCACGCAATCGGCGGCTGCGGCTGCGGTGCTGACTGCCGTGTGGGGCGAAGGGTATGCGTTCGACGACGCGACGCACCAAGAAGATGGCCTGCCGGTCCGCACCTTTGCCAACTTTGCGGCGGCCGCCGACGAGGCGGCGATATCGCGGCTTTACGGCGGGATCCATTTCCGCGCGGCCATCGTGCAAGGGTTGGCGCAGGGCCGCTGCGTTGGGGCCCATGCGGCCGCTTTGATAACGAGGGTATGACGGATGCGCCTGATCGCTTTTGCGCTGATGACGACGGCAGCACAGGCTGACACCCCCGCAGTCCCGGCCTTTGTTGAAGAGGGTGCTGCGGCAGGCATCACCAGTGTTTATGCCGGTGACTGGCAATACATGGTGGGCGGCGGCGTTGCGGTGTTTGACTGCAACGCTGATGGTTTTGAAGATATGGTACTGGCGGGGGGTGAAAATCCCGCAACGTTCTACCGCAATACAAGTATCAAGGGGGGGCCATTGCAGTTCCTCGCGCAAAACAGCGGGCTGGAGTTCGACGCGGTGACGGGGGCCTATCCGCTCGACGTGGACAGCGATGGCGTGCTGGATGTGGCGTTGCTGAGGGTTGGTGAAAACCGCCTGATGCGTGGTCTTGGCGACTGCCGTTTTGCGCCCGCCAACGCGGATTGGGGGTTTGACGGGGGGGATGCATGGTCCACGGCCTTTGCCGCGTCGTGGGAACGCGGTGCAGGGTGGCCCACAATCGCCATTGGCAACTACATCAACCGGCGGGAAGAGGATTTTCCCTGGGGCTCGTGCACGGACAACTGGCTGCATCGCCCCGATGAATCGGGCTTTGGCGCGCCGGTGCCGCTAACGCCGAGTTTCTGTGCCCTGTCGATGCTGTTCACCGACTGGAACCGGTCGGGCACACCCTCGCTGCGGGTGTCGAATGACCGCGAATACTACAAGGGCGGGCAAGAGCAACTGTGGTCGATCGAGCCGGGCGCCGAACCGGTCCGTTATGGCGAGGCAGAGGGGTGGCGCCGTCTCCGTGTCTGGGGGATGGGAATTGCCAGCCATGATGTAACGGGCGACGGATACCCCGACTACTTTCTGACCAGCATGGCAGACAACAAATTGCAGGCATTGACGACAACCGTCGGCACGCTGCAGCCCAGCTATGCCGATGTGGCCTTTGCCAAGGGCGTGACTGCGCACCGCCCTTATACCGGCGGCGACCTCGTACCGAGTACGGCCTGGCATGCAGAGTTTGCGGACGTCAACAACGATGGGCTGACGGATCTGTTCATAGCCAAGGGCAACGTCGCGCAAATGCCTGATTTTGCGATCCGCGATCCCAACAACCTGTTGTTGCAAACCACCGATGGCACCTTTGTCGAGGTCGGCGACCGCGCAGGCGTTGCGTCCATGGCGACTTCGCGCGGTGCCGCCCTGGCGGACTTCAATCTTGACGGATTGCTCGACCTTGTGGTCGTGAACCGGTGGGAGCGCGCACAGTTGTGGCGCAACACGACCCCGGATCCGATGAGCTGGGCGCAAATCCGCCTGCACCAGAATGGCGCAAATTCCAACGCGATTGGGGCATGGGTCGAAGTGCGCCGGGCGGGGGCAATTACAAGGCGCGAGGTTACTGCAGGCGGCGGTCATGCCAGCGGGCAGTTGGGCTGGCTGCATTTTGGATTGGGTGATGCCGCGGCGGCCGAAGTGCGGGTGATCTGGCCCGATGGTAGTGCAGATGACTGGCAGCCGTTGGCGCCTGACGCATTCACGGTTCTTGCGCGCGGTGATGCGCCAAAAATCTGGACGCAGCCGTAACAGCCCGCAACTTGACAGCGCTTTGGATGCCGAACCGGGGATGCGGGCGACAGGCATTCCGCGCTACTTCTGACCTGCGTCTTTCAAATGGTCTTTGTCGGCCCATCGGGCTGTGGCAAGTCCACCCTGCTGCGCCTCATTTCGGGTCTGGAGGAGATCACCACCGGCGATATGACCTTTGACGGCGAGCGGGTGAATAACCTGATCCCGTCAAGGCGCGGCATTGACATGGTGTTCCAGTCCTATGCGATTTATCCGCATATGAATGTCTGCGACAACATGGCCTTCGGGATGAAGCTGGATAAGACCACCCCCGAGGAAATAAAGAAACGTGTGACGGACGCGGCCAGGCTGCACCATGCA
>JAYSSN010000269.1:0-1503 GCA_043720555.1 Rhodobacterales bacterium
TGCCGCCGCCTCTTTGGCGATGCCCTGCATTTCGGATCGCAGGTCGTCCTGTCGGTCCGACGGCAATCTGTCGATCTGCGCGGTTGATTGCGCCACCCAGACTGAGATTGCCCGCGCCGGATCTGTCTCAAAGTCGCTCCGCTGCTTTTCTTCTTCGGCATAGGCCGCCATGACCGGACTTTGCGCGAGATGCTTGGCCAAGGCTTCACTTAGCGGCCCTTCATCGGGAAACTTCGCCAGAACCTCGGCCCCACCGTCTCGAGCATAGGATGTAACGGCCAAAAGCTCGTCGGGCAGAAAGCCGGCGGAGCCTTCACCGTCGACAAAGCGACCAGTGCCGAGCGAGGCCTCAGCATCCGGGATATGCTCGGCCACCACCTTCCGAAATTCCGGGTCGGCGACGAGCCGCTCGGCCAAGTCGCGCGTGTTTTCACTGTCCCGGCCAAGGGTCAGCACAAGTTGCGCATCATCGCCTGCGGTGTTTGTCAAAGGAGTTGTCCGCCGATTTCATGCGGCGTCTCTGATTTCAGGGGCGCTGATTTCGTTTTCGGGGTTGAGCCAGACGGGTCCGGCGGGTTGCCAGTTGCGGGTTTTACCTGACCAGCGTTCCGGCTTTCGTGCCTTGGCATTTGCATAGAGACTGGCGCGGCTGGCGAGCGTTGCGCGATCATGCCCGGCGTGGCGCGCGTCTGGCGTGACGAAGCGGATCCCGCTGTGCAGGTGCTCGCCGTTATACCATCTGGCGAAGGATTTCACCCAAGCCTGTGCATCTGCTTTTGTGGCAAACCCTTTGGCCGGCCAGTTCGGGCGGTATTTGCAGGTGCGGAACAGCGCCTCAGAGAAGGGATTGTCGTTGCTGACCCGTGGGCGGCTGTAGGACGCGGTGATGCCCAGTTTCTCCATGGTGGTTTTCATCGTCGCGCCCTTCATTGGACTGCCATTGTCGGCATGCAGAACCAGCGGGCGCAGGGTGCAGCCCTCGGCCAGCACAGCCCGTCGGATCAGGACGGCCGCCAGTTCCGCGCTTTCGCGTTCATGGACTTCCCAACCCACGATTTTCCGGCTGAAGATATCCACGATCAGATAGAGGTAAAAGAACATGCCCGCGACCGGCCCCGGCATCCAGGTTATGTCCCATGTCCAGACCTCGCAGGGCGCACTGGCCTTGTAACTGGTGGGTGGTTTGCGCCGGACCGGTGACTTGGCCCGGCCGCGATGCTGCTGCTGTCCATCGCTGCGCAAGATGCGGTAAAAGCTGGATTCAGAGGCCAGATAACGCCCCTGATCGGCCAGATTTGGCACGATCTGGCTTGGCGGAAGGCTGGCAAATTCCTCTGAATTACAGACATCCAGCACGGCCGTGCGTTCAGCCGCGCTCAGCTTGTTAGCCGGCTCGGGGCGCGGCACGAGGGGGCGCTGATCGGCGTGAACCTGGCCATCTTTCGTCCAGCGCCGCAGGGTGCGATCGCTGATCTCCAACTCGGAACAAGCCTTGCCGCGCCG
>JAYSSN010000270.1:0-9454 GCA_043720555.1 Rhodobacterales bacterium
GCGGCCAAAATGGCTACCAAGCGGCGTTGCAATGCGTTCTTAACCATCTGGCTCCCCGTCGTCATCCCGATTTCTGGCAAGGCACCTCCCTGAAAATACGGTATCACCCTGAACCGGCAAAATCGTTGTCAAAGAAGTTCACGGCCTGACCCATGGCCCGGCGATGCATCCGCGACAGAATCAGCGGAAACAGGTTCGGTTCCAGCCTGATCGACGCCGCGGCAGTGCTGTCATTCAGCGGCCTCTTCCAGCCCAATAAACCGACATTCCCCAAGTGGCCTGCGGCCTGACAGCAAGGTTGCCTGAATCTGCCCTCTGAACAAGTGTTTTTCGCCCCGAGCCGTGACCGTGGTCGCGGAAACGCCCGGAGTTGGGCGGGTCAATCCGCGAAGCCGCATCATCCTGGACAGCAGTGTCAGAGCAAAGTTCTTGAGCGATCTGACCTGGTCGCCTAGGCTGCCCGGATGACAAAGCCGAGCCCCTTTCGCTACTTCAAAACCAGCGCCGCAATCATTCGGCTGGCTGTGATGCTTTACGTTCGCTACCCGCAGTCGCTGCGGAACGTCGAGGACCTGCTGCTTGAGCGAGGGATCGAGATTAGCCATGAGACTGTACGGTACTGGTGGAACAGGTTCGGCCCGATGGTCTCGGGGCGGCCATGCCGTTTCATGGATTTCTTCAATAATTTCAGGGCCGCCTTGCGATCGCGCGTCTTAGTGACGGTACTCTCCAGCACCTCGCCCTCGTGATCGACGGCGCGCCAAAGGTAATGGGTAACCCCATTAATCTTCACGTAGACCTCGTCCAAGTGCCATTTCCAGTGGCGATGGGCGCGCATCGCATCGACACGCTTGCTACGGATCTCAGCCGCAAACATCGGGCCGAACCTGTTCCACCAGTACCGTACAGTCTCATGGCTAATCTCGATCCCTCGCTCATGCAGCAGGTCCTCGACGTTCCGCAGCGACAGTGGAAACCGGATGTAGAGCATCACCGCCAAGCGAATGACCTCAGGGCTGGTCTTGAAGTACCGGAAGGGGGAAGGTTTTGTCATCCCCGCAGGCTAGCTGGCCACCCATGTCGGCTCAAGCGAAGTTCTTCTGACAGCACCGTTCGCCCTGTATGCCGATCTTGGCAATCTGCGGCTGGTCGAGCGCGAAGCCGCGCGTTTGGGATTGCGACCCAAGGCGGGCATTTCCCCTTCAGGTCGTATCCGGGGTGCGGGTCCGTTCAGCCGCGGTCAGTTGCATTACTTGTTGACCAATCCGGTCTATATCGGCCGCATCCGCCACAAGACCCTGAGCTATCCCGGTTTGCACTTGCCAATCATCTCCGCCGATCTCTGGGACGGGGTACAGAACAAGCTGATGGCCGCAAGCGCCCGTCCGCGGGGGCGCAGTCTGTGCCCGACGGACTCGCGCATCTTGACCGGCAAGCTGCGTGATGAGACCGGCGATCTGCTGACCCCCAGCCATACCCAACGCCATGGACGGCGCTTTGCCTATTATGTCTCGCATCGCCTGATTGCCGGTGGCATCGATCCATCGGGCTGGCGCCTGCCGGCCGAGGCGCTGGAGGTCAGCCTGAAACGACTGCTCGCCGCCCATCTGCGCAAGTCAGCAGGGGGACAGGCCATGCTGTCGGTTCCGGAGGCGACCGCGGCGGCTGAGATAGCGCGGCGGGCGGCAAAACTGGCAGACCGGGTTGAGGCCGATGCAGTGCTGTTGGGATCGCTGATCACGACCGTTGGTCTGCAACAGGGCCGGATCGGGCTGCATCTGGCGGCAGGTCCGATCGCCCTCGCGCTGGGTGTTGCACCCGAAGACCTCGCCCCCGATCTTCTCGCAATTGACGAGACCTTCGCGTTGCGCAGGCGAGGTGTCGAGACTCGCTTCATTGCCGGCGAGATGCTGCCTTTCCCTGATCCGGTGCTGATCCGAACGCTTGCAGAAGCCCATGTCTGGGCGAAATCGCTCCGCGCCGGTGCATCGCTGAGCGAGATCACCACGTCCACCGGACATTCGGAGCCCTACATTCGCAGCCGTATCGCGCTGGCGTTCCTGGCCCCCAAGCTTCAGGCAGCCATTCTCGACGGGCGCCAGCCCGCAGATATCTCCGTCGCCCGGCTTCTGCGTGATGGTATTCCTATGGACTGGTCCGAACAGGCGCAGCTGTTCGTGTAGGGCTGATGTCGCCCATGGGACGGCAACATGTGTCTTTGGTCCCTTTAGTCCGTGCGGGTGCTGCAAACTGACCGGAAAATGCGCCTTCCCTGTTCTTCCCAATTCTTTCCCTGTTCGCATGATTTTTTTACCCTGTTACGCTGAATTACCTTCCCTGTTAATTTTGAGCAGGGAATTGGCCCGTAAGCCACGGATATCACGCGCAGATTCAGGCGCCAAAACCATTGAATGGGCCCGAAAAATCCAATATTCCCTGATAATTCCCTGTATTTGTGCGAAAGAGGGCAAACCGAACGGGTTGCAAAGCCTGCAGAGACGGGTCGTGGAAAGGGCGGGATCATTGGCGGGAACGGGCGTCTCCGTTACGGGCCAGCCTCGCTAACCCACGGAAACACGGGAGAAAATCGGGGCGAAACAGACAATAAAGGGGGAGACGGGGGTTGGTGGCGGAGGAAACGCGACTGCTGTCGAACCTTCTCCGGGTCGTAACTCATTGATACTTATATATATGTTATTTTTCAAAGTATTTTCGCGGTGTCTCGCACCGAGTACCTCACAAAGTCGTTTTCCAGTGTCGCACGCACGGTACTTTGCCACTGCCAACGTCGATGGGACCGCATCACCTCGACCCGCTTGCCGCGGATCTCGGCGGCAAACATCGGCCCGAACCGGTTTCACCAGTACCGGACTGCTTCATGGCTGATCTCTGATCCCCCTCTCGTGGAGCAATTCCTCGACGTCGTGCAGCGATAGCGGGAACCGGATGTAGAGCATCACTGCCAAGTTAAGATCTCTGGGCTCGTCTTGAAATAGCGGGAAGGGGAAGGTTTTGGCTTACGGGCAGGCTAACTAGGCACCCAGGTGAGCTCAAGCTAGTTCTTTTGACAACACCCCTGCGAGGTTCATACCAAATACGGGGGTAATTCCGCAGACGCTCGGCCAATTCCCGCTTTTCATACTTTAGTTGCATAGACTGCCAGCCGCCACTTCGATAGCCAACTGGACTGTCAGTTTGAAGAGGGATCGTTTTCCGATGAGATCACGGGTCCGGACCATCACTGCGCTCAGACCGCCTTTGCAGTCCGTGGGGTCCGACGATGCCGAGGCGGGCCACGGAATCAGGCCGGCCACCCTTTCGGATGCGGTCAATCTAAGGAAATTGCGGATCTTCTGGGCGGTGGCGCACTGCGAGTCGATGACACGGGCTGCAAAGCTGCTGGACGTGTCACAGCCTTCGCTGTCACAGCAACTCGCGGGGTTTGAGGCGGCGATCGGGAACAAGCTGTTTGATCGCCGGTCGAATTCGATGATACTGACTGAAGCGGGTCACCAACTCTTGCGCAAGACTGAGATCGTGTTGCGCAGCGTGCAGGAACTGGAAGACGTGATCCCCGGCATCGGCAGCGGTATCCACGGTACGATAAGGCTGGGCGGCGTGGCATCGGTCATGCGCGCCCTTTTGCCTTTGGCGATGAAGGAGTTTCGGGTTGCCCACGCGCATCTCGACTATGATCTGCACGAAGGCGGGCCAGGTGAAATCATGGAACTGCTGCACGCACGGCGGATCACGCTGGGTCTGCTGGATACCAATTCGCTGGCCAATTTAAGTGGGAGTTTCCACCGGCAGCAGATCATTTCGGACACCTATGTGTTGGCAGTGCCAGAGGCCTTGGACCTGCACCGCGTAGCTGACGTCGCGGCAGATCTGGATGAAGCCCGACGCACCGTGCTGAACGGGACGATACAGTTCGTTTTCGCCAACGAACATTCGCGCAGGGTCGAAGACTGGTTTGACCAGATCTTGCCGGCAAACCGGCTTGTTGCCCGCACACGCAGTTTCGAGATGGCACTGGAACTGGTACGTCGGGGCCAAGGGGTCTGTCTAGTCCCCGCGCTGGCGGCGGTCGAAGGCGACAGGATCATGAGCGGGGTCAGGCTTTATGAGACGGACCTGCCGCCGCGCAACATCGTCGCGATTATGCCTGCGCAATATGAACGGTTGCAACCCTACGCGGCCTTCCTGAGCGCCCTGCAAAATGCGGCCAGCACGGCGTTCCTGCCGCAGATAGAGCCGATGCCGCCCTTTGTTGCCCTGCGCGGCGTGCGCAAGGCATAAGCAAAGGCTATCGTTACAATAGGTGGCGCGTCAGGGATCCCCCCCATAGCATGAAGACGCGAGGATTGCCCCGCGTAGCTGTAAATGTGGTGCGGTGACGCACTTCATCTACCTAAAGAGGAGACAGACATGGCTTGGACCAAACCGAAAATTGCTGAAGTACCGGTAGGCATGGAAATCAACATGTACGCCTGCGCAAAGCAGAAGTGATGACTTGCCTGCTGCGGGGGACGGGACGCATTTCATGTTGCGTGTGATTGTTCTTGGTTCCGCAGCAGGCGGCGGCTTGCCGCAATGGAACTGCGCCTGCGATCAGTGCCGGGCGACCCGGACGGGTGGTCTGGCGGCAAACGGACAGATGTCGTTGGCTGTCAGCGCCGATGAAGGGTTAAATTGGTTCCTGATTAACGCTTCGCCGGATCTGCGCCAGCAGATCATCACCACCGACGCCCTCGCCCCGCGACCTGGCAGGCTTCGGGACAGTCCGATTGCCGGGGTCATTCTGACCAACGCAGAAGTTGACGCCATCGCCGGTTTGCTGTCGCTGCGCGAAGGTGCTGCCTTTTCGATCCTCGCCCACCCGAAAGTCTTGTCCACCCTCGCGCAGAACAGTATTTTCGATGTGCTCGACCCGGCACGCGTACCACGGATTGCCTTGACGCGGGATCAGGCTTTTTTCCCGTTGCTGCCGGATGGTTCGCCCTCGGGGCTGCGACTGGACGCCTTCGATGTGCCGGGCAAGGTGGCCCTTTATCTTGAAGGCGCGGCTGGGGCAGCAATGCAGTCGGGCGACACAATCGGCCTGAATCTGACCGATTTGCGCAGTGGTACGCGCGCCTGCATTATCGCAGGCTGTGCCGCAATTACGCCCGCGCTTGAAGCGCAGATTGCGGGGGCAGATATGCTGTTCTTTGACGGAACGCTTTGGTCTGATGACGAGATGATCCACGCTGGTCTGAGCCAGAAGACCGGGCAGCGCATGGGGCACCTGTCGATGTCCGGCCCTGAAGGGGTGATAGCGCGACTGGCGCATCTGGATATCGGGTGTCGGGTTTTCGTTCATATC
Organism: Rhodobacterales bacterium; assembly: GCA_043720555.1. Lineage (GTDB taxonomy): Bacteria > Pseudomonadota > Alphaproteobacteria > Rhodobacterales > Rhodobacteraceae > JAAFHS01. The sequence goes on from JAYSSN010000270.1 coordinate 5,366, forward strand.
AACAATTCGAACCCGGTCCATGATCCTGCCTCGTCAGAACGACGGCAGGTGGAAGCTGCCGGATGGTCGGTGCCTGCCGCCAACACGGAGTTCACACTATGACGCTGGCCGACCTCGAACACGATGACGTTCCGCTGGGCAGCGCAGATGCGCTGGAACGCCGGTTGCGCCACATTGGGGAGATCAGGTATCACAACCTTCATCCATTCCATCACATGCTGCATGGCGGCACGCTCAACAAGGGGCAGGTTCAGGCCTGGGCACTGAATCGATTCTATTATCAAAGCTCGATTCCCCTGAAGGATGCCGTTGTCATATCGCGGTTTCGTGACCGGCAGATCCGGCTCGAATGGCGCCACCGTATCGAAGATCACGATGGTGATTTCGATACCGAGGGCGGGATCGAGCGGTGGCTCAAGTTGACCGATGGGCTGGGGCTTGACCGCGCCTATGTGGAATCGACGGTCGGCATCCTTCCTGCCACCCGGTTTGCTGTTGATGCCTATGTGCATTTCGTGCGCGACAAGACCCCGCTGGAGGCGATCGCCTCGTCTTTGACCGAACTGTTTGCGCCCAACCTTCATGAAGAACGCATTTCGGGCATGTTGCGCCACTACGATTTCATCCATCCCGGCGTAATGACCTATTTCCAGCGCCGTCTTGAACAGGCCCCGCGCGATGCGAACTTTGCCCTGGGCTATGTGCGGGAAACTGCAACTACGCCCGAGGCGCGGCAGGCGGTGTGCGATGCTCTGACATTCAAGACCAATGTGCTGTGGGTGCAGCTGGACGCCCTTTACCATGCGTATGTGACGGGCATGGTCCCACCCGGAGCCTTCCGGCCGGAGGGGATGTGATGGAGGGCGAGATCCAACCTGCGGTGCGCAGGCCACGGCCGCGGATCACGCCGCACTGCGTTCCCAGATTTCCCCGGCATGTGAAACTGCGCCACGACAAGACCCGCGACCGGTGGGTCATTCTGGTGCCCGAACGGGTACTGCTGCCCGATGACACAGCGGTTGCCGTGCTGCAACGCGTCGATGGCACGCGGCGCGTGTGCGACATCGTTGACGAGTTGGCACGTCTCTATCACGCCGACCCCGCACTTATCTTGACGGACAGCATCGCGCTGCTGCAGGATCTGGCAGACAAGGCATTCCTCCTCGCCGAAACGGAGCCCCCCGATGCCTGAAGATCACCCGCAGGGCGGAGATGGGTTTCAACTTGTCACCCGCAGTGGCGATTCCGGACGCACGCCCTATGGCATCCCGCTGGCGGTTCTGGCGGAACTGACCCACCGATGTCCTCTGCAATGCCCCTACTGTTCAAATCCACTGGAACTTGAGGCGGCGTCAAAGGAACTGACGACGGCGGAATGGTTGCGCGTGATCGACGAGTTGGCCGAGATCGGTGTGTTGCAGATCCATTTCTCGGGCGGAGAGCCGACGGTGCGCAAGGATCTGGTCGCCCTGGTTGCCCGCGCAACCGAGGTCGGTCTTTATTCCAACCTGATCACCTCTGCCGTCATGCTGCCGCGTGAGAAGCTGGCCGCGCTTGCGGATGCGGGTCTAAACCACGTTCAGATCAGTTTTCAGGGGGCGGAACCGGTGGTTGCGGACCGGGTCGGCGGTTTTCGCAATGGCCATGTCAAAAAGCTTGAAGTGGCGCGCTGGACCCGGGAACTGGACCTGCCGCTGACCGTCAATGCGGTGATGCACCGCCAGAACCTGCACCAGCTGCCCGACATCATCGACATGGCGGTAGCACTGGATGCAGACCGGCTGGAAGTGGCGAACGTGCAATATTACGGTTGGGCGCTTAAGAACCGGCACGCGTTGATGCCGACTGTTGCCCAACTTGAAGAGACCACCCGTCTGGTCGAGGCGGCGCAGCAGAGGCTGAACGGTGTGCTGGTCATCGACTATGTAATTCCGGATTATTATGCCTCACGGCCCAAGCAATGCATGGGGGGATGGGGACGTCAGTTTTTCAATATTTCGCCCGCGGGCAAGGTTCTGCCCTGTCATGCCGCCGAGACGATCACCGGCATGACGTTCGACAGCGTGCGTGACCATCCGCTGGACTGGATCTGGAACCATTCTGCCGCGTTCAACCGGTATCGCGGCACCGACTGGATGCCTGAACCTTGCCGTAGTTGCGCGCACAAGGAAGAGGATTTCGGCGGCTGCCGTTGCCAGGCTTTCGCCCTGACCGGGGATGCGGGCAACACCGATCCGGCATGCGCCCTGTCGCCGATGCACGGACGCATCTTTGCGCTGGCAGAAACCGAGGCCGAGGCCGAGCAGAACAGGTTTTTATACCGCAACTTTTCCGGTGGCGTGCCCGAGATCGCGCCCGAATGACGCTTCCGTGTGCCGTTGCAGGGTATCACCTGTCAGTCGGGGATGGGCACAGGATTTGGGTGTCATGTCACGGCGATCCTGCAGGCTTTCCCGTCGTGCTGCTACATGGCGGGCCGGGTAGCGGCTGTCAGCTTGATCAGGTGGCATTGTTCGATCTGACACGAATGTTCGTCATCTTGGTCGATCAGCGGGGGGCGGGACGGAGCCTGCCACACGGGGACCGTTCGGCCAACACAACCGACCATCTTGTTGCGGATCTTGAAAGGCTGCGATGCCATCTGGGCCTTTCGCGCTGGATGCTGTTGGGTGGGTCCTGGGGGGCGACACTGGCTCTTGCCTATGCGCAAGCCCATCCTGAACGGGTCAGTATGATCGTCCTGCGGGCAACGTTTCTGGGCACGCGGGGCGAACTGGACTGGGCGTTCGGAACGGCGATGCAGCGGTTCCACCCCGACCTATATCAGGATTTCATTGCGCTCCTGCCCGGACCCGAACGCGCAACCCCGCTGGAGAGTTATTGGGCGCGCATCCTGCACCCCGATCCCGCCGTGCATCGTCCGGCCGCGTTGGCCTGGTATTGTGCAGAGCGGGCTTTGTCGCAACTGGAGCCGAGCGTAACCCGCATTGACCCGGGTGCCTGTGGCCTCGAAGGTCCGCTGCCCGCTACACCATTCATGGAGGCACATTATTTCTCGCAGAACTGTTTTCTGACTGATGGTGTGCTGATGGACGGAGTATCTCGGATTGCCCATATTCCGGCCCTGATCGTGCAGGCGCGCTACGATCTGTTGTGCCCGCCTGCCACCTCACTCGCGTTGGCTGAACGGTGGCCTGCTGCCCGGGTTCGGATGGTCGAGTCGAGCGGCCATGCGCTCAGCCATCCGCAGGTTTTCGCGGCTGTGATGTCGGCGGTTTCTGATCTTGCTGGACAGGGCGGAGATTAAGGGCAGAAAATGTCGGGGCATTCACGCAGTGCTCCTGACGGGGCCGCCAAGGGCCCGGGCATGACAAAATTTTAACGTTAAAGCAGTTTGCGTTTAAAAAGACGCATATCCGGCGGCCTTGAAGTAGTTCCAGGCTGTTGTACGGGCCGGATGGGGCGGCATTCTCACCCAGTCACACCCGCAAGAAGAACCGGCTCTATCGCTACTATGTCAGCCAAACCGTGCTGAAGCATGGGGCGGGGTCGTGCCCTGTCGGACGTGTCCCAGCCGCCGAGATCGAAGCCGCGGTGATTGATCAGCTGCGTGTCGTGTTCCGACAACCGGAAATCATCGTAGGAACCTGGAAGGCAGCCCGGGCCGAAGATCCCGACATTACCGAGGCTGACGCACGCGAGACCTTGTTGCAGCTGGATCCGCTGTGGGAGGAGTTGTTCCCCGCTGAACAGGCGCGGATTGTGCAGCTGCTGGTCGAACGGGTCGACATTGGCACCGATGGATTGACCCTGCGGTTGCGCGTCGATGGCTTGACTGGTTTGGCGCGCGAGATGACCGCGACCGTAGCGCGGGCCGCATGAGCCGCGCAGCATCTGAAACCTTGACGGTCCATGTGCCGTTCATCCTGCGCCAGCGCGGCGGGCGGAAGGAGATGCTGATGCCGGACGGTGCGCGCAACTCGCCACAGCGGGTCGACAATACCATGGTCAAGGCCCTAGCACGGGCGTTTCGCTGGAAGCGGATGCTGGAAAGCGGGGAGTTTACCACCATCGCGGAACTGGCGGCGA